>JBNLGU010000003.1:0-59355 GCA_050306215.1 Pontiella sp. | reverse complement strand
GGGGGCTGCAACCTGTTGGTGCAGTACGTTTTGCAAAATGGAGAGAGCTAAAAAGTTAAGTTCGGATTTCCATCTTACTCGACACCTTACTGGATGGAGAGTGGTTTTAGAGAAGTTCGCATTTCCATCAAGATAGGCCGACCATGCTTCGCTCTTCGTGAAGCGAAGATCGAAGCATGTCCTGCGTAGCCTCGGCGAAGCAGGGCGGGGTGACCAACCAACGCTACGAGCTGCGCATGGCAAGCCGATCCCATGTATTACGTCTACCTCATCCGAAGCGAAACAAAATCAGACCAGACGTACATAGGTCTGACGGATGACCTGCCTAAGCGCTTGTTGAGTCACAACGCGGGAGCCAGCAAGCATACATCCAAGTACAAGCCTTGGAAGTTGGAATGTTATATCGCCTTCGCAGCTAAGGGACAGGCTGCTGATTTCGAACGGTATTTAAAGCATGGTTCAGGACATGCTTTTGCAAAGCGGCACTTTTGGCAGTCTTAACGATTTGCGTCGTTTCCCCGCCGCTTGCTTCTATTGGAAGAACGAACGATTATCTGATCTTGTACGAAGTTAATGAGAATCAACCATGTACTTTGACTATGCAGCCACCACACCTCCCCACGAAGAGGTGCTCAAGACCTTCGACGCGGTTAACCGGGATTTCTGGGCGAATCCGCGGTCGATGTATGAGCCGGGCGCGCGTGCGGAGCAACTGCTCGAGCAGGCCCGGATCCAGATACAGATGTTGCTGGGTGCAACCAGGGGATATCGGTGCATCTTCACGAGCGGTGCCACCGAGTCCAACAACATGGCCATCAAGGGTGTGGCCCATCACTATCAATCGCGCGGTCGGCATATCATCACCAGTGCGGTCGAGCACCCATCGGTCATGGAAGTGTGCCGTTATCTGGAAACCGAAGGATGGGATTTGGATGTGCTTCCGGTGAATAGCGAGGGATCGGTCAATCCCGACCGGTTGCTGGCGGCATTGCGTCCGGAGACCGTGCTGGTTTCGCTGATGCATGTGAACAACGAGACCGGATCGGTTAATGATATTCAGCAACTCGGCCGGATCGTTAAGGAAAAGAGCAAGGCCGCCTTTCATGTCGATGCCGCGCAGTCGGTCGGTAAGCTGGCCCTTTCGCTGGAGAATAGTCCGGTCGACCTGCTGACCTTTTCGGCCCACAAGTTTTTTGGCCTGAAGGGGTCCGGCGCGTTGATCCTGGGAGATGGCGTACAGATTAGGTCGTTGCTGCATGGCGGCGGTCAGGAATTCGAGCTTCGTTCGGGAACGACGGATCCGGCGCGTGCGGCGGCAATGGCCCGCGCACTGCGGCTTGCTCTGGAGTATCGTGACGAGGCATCGGTGCGCGTGAAAGCCTTTAAGGAGCAGATCGCAAATGCGTTGGAGGCGGTTCCCGACTGCACGCTCAACGGGACCATGGACGGTTCATCCCCATATATTATCAACGGGTCCATTGGCGGTGTTCGGCCGGAAACCCTGGTGCATGCTTTGGCGGAGAAGGATATCTACATTTCCACGGTCTCCGCCTGCGCCACTCGAAAGTCGGCTGAAAGCGCGGTGGTGTTTGCCCTGACTGGAAGCCATGAACGGGCCAATACCAGTATTCGAATCAGCATGTCCTCGATTACCACCCGGGAAGAGGTCGATACGCTTTGCCGAACGATCGGGCCGGTGGTAGAACAGTTGCGCATGAAACGAAAGTAGAATGATGCAGTACGACGCGATACTCGTTCGCTACGGCGAACTTTTTTTGAAGGGTAAGAACAAACGCCGCTTTATCGACAAGCTGTATCATACGGTACAGACCAAGCTGGCGGGTATGCCCGAATTGGTTCTGGAAAAGAAGAATGACCATATTCTGGTGTTGTTGAACGGAGAGGATGGCCAGAACGTTATCCGCCAGTTGGACTTTGTGTTCGGTATCCATTCCTATGCTCTCGGAAAAACCTGCGGGAGTTCGCTGGACGCCATCTGCAAGACCGCGCTGCCTATGGCGGTTGAGGCCTGTGCCGGCGGAAAGGCCATCAAGTTCGAAACGAAACGAGCCTGGAAGCAGTTTCCTCAGACTTCGATCGAAGTTTCCCAACAGGTGGCCGAACATGTCGGAGAACATGCGCCGGAAGGCGCCATCCGCTACAACGTAGCCCATCCCGATCAGGTGGTTCGCATTTTTATCAAAAAAGAGCACACGATGGTCGTGTCACTCGTAGTCCCGGCCAGTGGGGGGCTACCGATCGGGTTGAACGGCCGGGCGTTGCTCATGCTCTCCGGCGGGTTGGATTCGCCCGTTGCCGGCTACCTCATGATGAAACGTGGTCTGGCACTGGAAGCCATCCATTTTGAATCACCACCGCACACCACCGTGCGCGCCCGGCAGAAAGTGTTCGACCTCGCCGAGAAGCTGGCCCATTACATACCGAATGGGAAGTTGCCGATCCATGTGGTTCCTTTCACGAAGCTGCAGCAGGAACTCTTTGCCAGGATTCCAGAAAGCTATGGCATGACCATCATGCGCCGCATGATGTACCGCGTGGCGGCCGAAGTGGCCGAACGCAGGAAGGTTAGGTTGCTGGCCAACGGCGAAAGCCTCGGTCAGGTGGCCTCGCAAACCCCGGACAGCATGTATGCGATCAACGCCGTAACCTCCATGCCGGTCGTTCGACCGGTGGCCTGCATGGACAAGTCCGAGGTCGTTGACATCGCCCGGAAGATCGACACCTTCGACATTTCCATCCGGCCCTTCGAGGATTGCTGCACGGTCTTTGTGCCCAAATTTCCCGTCACGGCGCCGAAACTAGGGAAATGCGAAGACTACGAACGTTATTTCGATTGGCAACCCCTTGTGGATGAATGTGTTGAACATACGAAGGTGGTCGAGGTCCGTGCCGGACATCCGCTCTCGCTCGATAGCGGTACCACCGACGAGATCTGCTCCCTTTTGTGAGGCGTACCGGGCCGAATGGCAATGGCATCACATTGTCCGTATTTTTAGGAGTAATTCGGTTGACCGGTCCCTGTGTTTCCGTATACTTCGCGCTTCAATTTTACGGCGAGATAGCTCAGTCGGTAGAGCAGCGGATTGAAAATCCGCGTGTCCCCAGTTCGATTCTGGGTCTCGCCACCACTCTTAAACCTCCGCATCCTTAAGGATTCGGAGGTTTTTTCGGCTCTCCACCAAAGACGGGGGCGAGCGACTTTCCCCACCAATGCGTCATCTAGAGCCTCTGAGACGCTCTTAAGAGAAGAACCTCATACAATCAACACCGGCAGATATGAGTCAAATAATGGAGAGGGCGGCCTTGTCCCCAGGCCGCCGCAGATCGCTGGGGACAGTGGTACCTGCTTCGTCGGTACCATCCAGTAAGAAATGAGTTCACCACAGAGGTCTCGGAGACGGGCAATCCTCTGCGCCCTCCGTGACCTCGAGCGGAGCGGGTGGTAGATAATTCATGCTCCCTGAGTTCGGCAAGCACGTTGATGTAGGCCAGGGGAAGGGCGCAGGCGCTTGCCCCGTTTCTTCCGTTGGGGTAACACGCCCTAGCTGGAATTCTCAATCACTTCCCCTCTCGCTAAAATTACGAATTTTTCCTCCCATACTCCGACGGCCTGGAATATTTTCCGGGAAATCAATCCCCCGTCTGTAAAGGTGGGAAAAATTCAGTCCAATCAATGGTTGAGGTAAATCCGATGCGAGAAAAAATGCCCAGCGAAATCATAGCGCTGCACGAAAAAAAGGAATTGGATCAATATTCCCCTGCCGAGTTGAGGAAATTCAAATCCATCCTCTCCAAACACATCTCGAAAACCAACGACTTCGTGGTCAAGTCCAAGGGCAAACGGGCCATTGAATACATCGAACAGCTGACCGGCAAGCGCGACTATAAGGAAAAAGCGGTGGTTGAAGATGACAGCCTAAGCATGAGCCGCAAGGCGCTTGCCTTAAGCGTGATCGCCATCGTAATAAGCTCGATCGGGACGTTGTGGGTGATTTTGGAACGGTTCATTTCCAAACCTTAGTTCCTTACATTTTCACTTCCATCATTTTGCGTTTGATAGATAAACACCCTTAACCAGTTTGGTTCGAGGAGATTAAACAGAATGATCCCTGGCTTCAGTGTGTGCCCAATTATTTTGTCCTTAGGTGCAACATTGCATCCTGGGGTTTTGCTCAGCGACCTCTGCTTCTCCGCGAGATAAAACCAGTAGGGGGCCGTGATGGAACTGAGCAGCATGGCACCGCACTCCCGAAGGGGCGAACTGGGCCAAATAAACCCATGGGCCGAGGTGGCGACCAAGCGGAATGGCATAATCAAAAAAGATTCTCCACAGAGATCACTGAGACGCGAAGTGAGGCCGGTGCAGAGCGACGGCAGCGAAGCGGCAATCACGGAGGATGGGCCGTCTTCGTTTCAAACCCGATTGATCCTCATGTGCGTGTGTGCATGGTTAGGACAGAATGATTGAATGGCGGGATGATTTCCCCGCCATGAATGGAATGATCTTGTCACCCAATAATCCTGTCTTTGTCCCTGCCGGTCGGCAGGAAGGCGCTTCCCAACTGGAATGTCATAACCTCGCGCCAAGACGCCAAGCTCGTTGCCCGCATGGTAACGCCAGCTCTTTAAGGTCATAAGGCTGACCCTGTTGCTGTGTCCGGGCACTAAATGCGGGTGATATACGTTGATTATATTCACGGGGTGTCAACAAAAGGAGTTGGGATGAAAAGGTGGATGTGGTTGCTGGTAGTGCTGTTGATCATCGCTTTCCTTGGCTGTTTAAGTATACCGCGTATTGGAGGAAGCACTCGGCGCGCTATGGAGTTGCAGGCTATGTCGTTTAACGCACCGATGGAATTCAATACGGAACAATACGACAAGATTGACGAACCGGGTTTCAAGCGGGTTTTGGATAAGCCGCTCTCCACCTTTTCGATCGATGTCGATTCCGCATCCTATGCCAATATGCGCCGTTTCATCAACGACGGCACATTACCTCCCGCCGATGCGGTGCGTATTGAAGAGATGATCAATTATTTTAGCTATGACTATCCCCAGCCCAAGGGTTCCGATCCCTTTTCCATCAGCATGGAGCTGGCGGAGTGCCCATGGAATACCGGACATCAATTGGCTTTGATCGGTCTTCAGGGGTGCGCGTTGGAACTCGATGAACTTCCGCCAAACAATCTGGTATTCCTGCTGGATGTGTCGGGATCGATGAATTTTCCGTATAAATTACCGTTGTTGAAATCCGCGCTACGTTTATTGGTGGATCAGCTTCGGCCCGAAGACCGGGTATCGATCGTAGTCTACGCCGGAGCCGCCGGGGTGGTGTTGGAGCCGACTGCGGACAAGGGCCGAATCCTTGAAGCCATCGAACAGCTTAATGCAGGCGGTTCGACCGCGGGAGGCGAGGGCATTCAATTGGCCTATAAACTCGCGGAAACGAATTTCAGCAAGGAAAGAAATAATCGTGTGATCCTTGCGACGGACGGCGATTTCAATGTCGGAGTCAGTTCCGATGGCGAGCTGACCCGCCTGATTGAGAGCAAGCGCGATAGCGGAATCTATTTGACGGTATTGGGTTTTGGAAGCGGGAATCTTAAAGACTCCAGAATGGAAAAACTGGCCGATCGGGGAAATGGAAACTATGCCTACATCGACGATATTCTCGAGGCCAAAAAGGTGCTCGTCACGGAGATGGGAGGAACGCTGGTCACCTTGGCGAAGGATGTCAAAATCCAGGTCGAATTCAATCCCTCGCAGGTTAAAGCCTATCGTCTGATTGGCTATGAAAACCGGGTGATGGCCGACGAGGATTTTGACAACGACAAGAAAGATGCCGGCGAGCTGGGTGCAGGGCATACCGTCACGGCGCTCTACGAGTTGATCCTTGCGGATTCGAAGGAAGACGTTCCATCGGCAGGCTCGCTGAAGTACCAAACTTCGGAAATTGTTCCGAGTGACGATCTCATGACAGTTAAGTTTCGCTACAAAGAGCCGGACAGCGATGAAAGCAAGCTGATCTCGCAGGCGGTTGCCGCACAGGCATTGAGCGCCGATCCGGACTCGGAATACCTCCAGTTTGCCAGTGCTGTCGCCGAGTTTGGCCTGCTACTTCGGAACTCGGAATATAAAGCGAATGCCCAATACGACGCCGTCATCCGGCGGGCAAAAGCATCCCGGGGCACGGATGAAAACGGCTATCGGGCCGAGTTTATTCGGTTGGTTGAAAAGGCGGAACTGTTGGATACGCGCAGTTCGGATACCTACCGCCACCGGCATCCGCACAACCGACCTTGATTTTGGATATGGCTACCAATACGACGTCCTGTTTCAGGATGCCTCGGTGGATTCCAATTAGTTTTTTTCAGGCAAAGGAAAAAACGCCGCTACGGTCATACCGATCGCAACGGCGCTTTCAATCTCCGGGCTATTCGGTGATCAGGGTATAGAACGAACCCGATAGAAGCGCACCGGGTCTACAGCTCCGCTTACCTCAACCACTTCCTGGGTTACGATGCCAACGCCAGAAATCGTAACGGTTGTCCCAATATTCGAAAACCCATTGGTAAGGGCCGACGTTGCCTGGATTCGCTCCGTACGGCCACCGGCCGTTTCCCAGCGGACACGCATGTTGTTGCTCTCGGGAACAATTTCCACCAACCGCAATGGACCGCACGAATAATCCGCCAAGTCGTAAAGGCCGTCGCCATCGTTGTCCAACCCAATAAAATCTCCAACTGTCCAGTTTTCGTTGGTGTTCGATGCCAAAACATCGTTGCACGCATTGTTCGCGAACGTATCCACCGTTCCATAATAGGGTGGATCAACATTCTCTTCGGGCGATGCAGCGGGATCATGGCAATCATAACATTCCGCTACTCCATTTGCATCGTGATGCGTGCGCAAGCCATCGCCCACGTGGCATCCCGTGCACCCCAATCCGGTATTGTTGGCCGTACCGTTCGACTGCCACGTATATGGATTTTTTTGATCCCCACTCAGATGGCATAGGTCACAATCCGTACCCATGGTGTAACGATGCATATCATGCTTATTGGGATTATCCGGAGGAAATACAGATTCTTTGGTGGACACATCATCGTTAAATGCACCGTGGCAATCAACACACCCGTCATTGTAGCGATCATATGCGAAACTGCTGTTTACACCGATCAGGAATAGAAGCGTGGCTCCTGCGAGTACGGCCCGATGCGAGCCCATCATCTTTTGTTTTGATCTTGTTGCGTTCATGTATTCCCTTCATTTGGGTTCCGCGGCTGAAGCAGGACCAATGTCACCACTCTCCAGTTGAAAGACGCAGTTCTTCCAATGCCGCACCCTAAGCATGCAAAACCACATTTCAAGGACGAAACCAGGACCTCCCCAAAATAGGATTTCGTCTTATATAAAATGCGCAAATATAAGAAAATAAACTAATTGCAATAATTAATTACTGTTTTGATAATATTTTCAGCCTTTTATTCGTGCCGATGCTAACCGCGGGATAAAACAAGGAAACAGGTCGGCCCTTGGATTTCAGTATAAGGCTAGCAGGGGTGGTCCTAGGCACGGAGGCGGTCCTACGAACTGATGTTTTTCTGGGTTGCGGTTTTTGGGCCGCGGGGACAGCCTTTACATTGTAACATTTCCAGGAAGAAGAAAGCGGCGGTAAAGAAGAAGGGGGAGTGGAATGAGTTTATTCAAGCGGGGCATGGTGCTGTTGATTGTACCGTTCATATTTGGCTGCAGCCTGCATGGAGCACACTCGGACAAGAAATTTGACAACGACTATCTCGATTTCACTTGTGGCCATTGGTCGGAAACGGCGGTGCTCAAAAACCCCGATGGTGAGACATTGGTGAAGGCAACAGCGACGTGGAAGTGCCATTATGATCCGGAACAAGATATTATCTGTTGATGGGCGAAGTCAGAATAGCCGGCGAAAAGCCCTTTGACATGCGGAGTGAATGTCGCCGTATTTCAAATACCGAAGCAACGGTAAAGAGCGAAGAATCGGTTGGACACAAGTCGCATGGTACGGTGAAGCAAACCAGCAACAATCGTGTTGAGCAAACCGGGTATGAAGAGGATGGGACTTTAGCTATGAAGTCGGTATCCACGTTCGGGGCAGATACCGATCACATCGGAAGCAACCTATTTCGATCAGGCGGGACACATAACTATGACGGCGCACATTGTCGATGTGCGCCAAAGCCCATAACTCCCTGGGCCGTCGGGTCGGTTGCGATGCGTAAGGCAGGCCTGTATGAGGGAAAAGATCCAAATCCTTCAGTCCCTTGCCTAGTCAGCGGTGTTTGACTGCCTCGATCCCACTGGTTTCCCGATGCTGACGGCGGTGCGCAGGCGATTGAATTCCGTAGCTATGAGCCGGGGGAAACCATCTTTCAAGTTTTCTCGCCCGGTCTCGCGCCGGCGTCGATGGAAATCACCACGCTGGGTGTGGCCACGGATTCTGTAACACTCAGATAAAGATCGGCATGGCGTCAACCCGGAGAAGACGAATCCAGGGTTAGTGGGGGCTATTCCCAGAACACGGTCTGGAAGTTCCAGTTGTCGTGTATCCCAGGATCCTGACCGAGTAGCGTCAGCGATTCCTTGGCCTCACCCAAAGGCTTGATCATAAAGTTCTGGCGTTGGTAGCTCGTGGGGGAATCGTTGTTATAAACGAAATCGAACTGCTGCAGCATGTTCCGGTCGGACTGCGACAGGGAAGCGCCCCATATCTCCAGATCGTTGAACTTGCCCATCGTGATGGCGGCATCCAGCAGTCCCGAGCGAATCTCCGGGGTTTTTCCCTCCCACTGGACGATGGCCACGTTTTTCAATCCGAGCATGTTGTGCAGAACCAGATAGCCTTCCAGTTTGTTGTCGCCCCAGAAAAGAAAGCGAAAACGGGAAAAGGGATTCTGAAACCGCCAGGTAAAGTATTCCGCATTGCGGATGTGCCGGATCTTACCGTTGCTTCCGATTTCCTGAATCAGTGCCTCCATCTCGTGTGGCCGGGATTGATCCGATACGGTCAGGGGAAGTTTGCTATGGCGGATGTTCCGGTCGAGATCGGCAAACAGGTTTTGTTTGGTGATGGATTTCAGTTTTCTGCCGGCCCGAACCGCGAAACGCATGGCCCTTCCTGCAGCAACCGGGTGGTGAGGGATGATGCGCGACATGGTTTCCGATGATCCCAACGGCTTCCATCCCATGGTCATCACAGATACCACATAGTTCGGCGGATTGGGGGAGAGGTTGAGCGCGCAGGGATAGTTTCGTTGGGTCAGGTCGTGAATGGTGAACTCGGATAGTTCTTTGTAGAGGCCGCCATCGCGATGCTCCTTGGCCAAACTGGAATTCTTTATATCCGGGAGCATCACTTGCTGCAGTCCATCTTCGGTTTCCCAGCATGTGCCGATCGCAGAGCGCAACCCCACCACCTCGTTTTCATGGAGCGCAAGGTAGATGAGCGATTCTTTGAAGTAGGGATTTTGGTCGTGGGCCCAGTCCAGGTAGTGGTCGATGCGGGGATGGGTAAATCCTAGGTGCCGGACGAAATACTGGCTGACTTTATCCCGCAAGTCCGGCGTACAGATCTGAAGCTTGTATGCGCCCATGGAAGATTCCTTTGCCTATGTGTTCTGTTCTTCCGTCCGGAGCTCCAGATAGTCCGGATCGACTTGCAGGTAGGAGAGGTCGTTTTCCAAGTTGATTCGATTCTCAGACCGGGCTACTTCCTCGAAGTGGGCGAATTTATACGCCATGTACATCATGCGGTTGCGATCGTTGGGGAGCATTTCAGCAAACAGTCTGGCGTTCGCTTCCCTGGCCCGGTTGCGGATAAAGTTGATAAACACGGAACCGATGCCTCGGCTCATGACCCGGCACGACATGAGTAGCAAACGAATCCACCATTCATGGTCGACCACCTCAACCAGTGCCAGTCCGATTTTTCCATAGTCCCCGTATTTGTCCTCGAGGCCGGCGATCCACAGGTGATGGGTGTCCGATTTGCGGAAGGCCTCGAGCTCCTGGTAGGAATAGGTGTAGCCGGTGGTGTTTAACTGGTGGGTGCGGATAGTGAGCTCTTCGGCCCGTTTCAGATCCTCTTCCTGAGCCGGCGCAATCGTCAATCGCATTCCGAGTGACGCGAGGAAATCAACCTGGGTGCCCTGGAATTCCTGTTCGCTTTTCTTCCGGTCGATGTCCGCCTGATACATTCGCCGGCGATGGCGCGACTCCTTCGTAATGAATCGGGGGTTCATGGCGGGGAGATCCGTGACCTGTGGTAGATCTTCGGAGGGAATGCAGAGTACCTCGGGGTGTGCGAAGGCCACTTCCTCCAGCTCGAACGGCTGGTCGTCGATGAATGCGATGGAATCGATACCAATGTTGAGCGCCTCGGCAATGGAAGCGACCGAGGCTGATTTTGGGTTCCAGTTAATGTGCGGAAAGAGGAAATACTCGTGCATGCCGAAGGCTTCCAGCTTGGCCATGGCCAGATCGGGGTCATTGCGCGAAGCAATCGATTGAAGGATGCCGCGCTCATCCAGTGTCCTGACGACTTCTGCGGCCTGATCGCGCAATGTGACTTCATCGTCTTCCAGCAGAACCCCGTCCCACAGGGTATTGTCGAGATCCCAGACCAGGCATTTTATCTTTTTGTCTCCTGCTGTCGGCATGGGATCTCTTCCGGAGATTAACTGCGCGCTGCAGTACGGTTGCGCCGCTTGGTCATGATATATTCCTGGTAGCCATACTTGGAAATCATGATCTGCTGCATCTGCGTGCTGCCCTCGATGATTTCGAGGATTTTGGCATCGCGTAGATAGCGGGCGACCGGATAGCGGTCGCAACAGCCGTTGGCTCCATGGATCTGCACCGCATCCGATGCGGCTTTCACGGCGATACGGGAGGTGAAGTGTTTGGCAATGGAGGTCTCCATGATCAATGACGGGTCGCCGCGATCCTTCAGGTAGGCGGAATAGTAGCACATCAACCGGGCGGCCTTTGTTTGCACGATCATTTCCGCCATCATTTCCTGGATCATTTGATGATCCTTGATGAATGAGCCAAACTGCTTCCGTTTACCCGTATATTCCATACATGCATCGACACAGCCCTGCAACAATCCCAGCGCGCCCCAACCCACACAAAAGCGGCCGTGATCGAGTGCGGTTCCACCTACATGACTGAATCCAAATCCGATCCTGCCGATCAGATGGTCTGCAGGGAGCCGGCAGGCTTCCATGTAGAGTTTGGCCAGCATGGCCGAACGAAAACCGAGCATCCCGCCGATGGGTTCGGTCCGGAATCCCGGCGTTTCGCGTTCGACGATAAAGGCGGTAGGCTTCCCTTCCACCTGGGCGAATACGAGAAAGACGCTGGCCACCTGTCCGAATGAGATCCACCGTTTTTCTCCCCGCAGGATATATTGATCGCCATCGGCCAAGGCCTCGGTCCGGACGTTTCGGGCGTCGCTTCCGATCTCGGGTTCCGTGAGGCCGAATGCAGCGATTCTTTCTCCGGAGGCCAGGTCGGGGAGCCACCTTTTCCGCTGCTCTTCGCTTCCCCATTTTGCGAGCGCTTGAATCACCATGCTGTGAACGGTCAGGAGCGAGGCCAGCGAGGTGCTGCCGCGTCCGATCTCGGCACATAGCAATCCCCATGAAAGCGCATCGAGCGCCTTTCCTCCATATTCGACCGGTGCGACGGCGCCCAGATAACCGCATTCCGCCAATTGGCCAATCAGGGCATCGGGCATCTTTTCGTTGCGGTCGAATTCGTCGGCGTAGGGAGCAATATGCTCATTCGCAAATGCCCGAACTTCGGCCTGTAGGGCTTGCTGGTCCTCCGTCAGTTCGAATTCCATGGGATCTCCTATGCCGTGGGGGTGAGCTTCCGGTCGATAAATGCGGTCATCGCGTTCAATGACTTGAAGTTTTCGAGATCAAGATCCTCATTGGCGACTTTGACCCCGAACTCTTTTTCAACATAGAGCACCATTTGCATGGCAAACAGCGAGTTCAGCATTCCCGAGGCAAACAGGTCGTCATCGGGACCGACGTCCTCGGCGCTGATAAATTGTCCCAAAAATTCTCTGATCCGGTTCATGCAACCCTGGTGGTCCATATCAAGCCCCTTGTTTCCTGTAGGTATAGAATCCTTGTTCGCTCTTTTGCCCCAGCAGCCCGGCATCTACCATCTTTTTGAGCAGCGGGCAGGGGCGGTACTTGCTGTCGTTGAAACTTTCGTAAAGCACCTCGATCGAGTTGAGGATGGTATCTAGGCCGATCAAGTCCGCGGTCTCTAGCGGTCCCATCTTGTGGGCAAAGCATTTCTTGAAGATGGCGTCGACCTGTTCCGCCCCGGCCACGTTTTCGTGCAACAGGTAGATGGCTTCGTTGATGGTCAGCATCAGTACGCGGTTCGATACAAAGCCCGGGGAATCGTTCACCAATATGGAGTCCATGTTCATCGCGCCAAGCAGTTCGCGGGCGGTGGCGATGGTCTGCTCGCTGGTATGGTAGCCCCGGATCATTTCGACCGTGGGTTTCATGGGAACAGGATTCATGAAGTGAATGCCAACGACGCGGTCCGCCCGGTTCGTCAGTGACGCGATGCGGGTGATGGGGAAGCAGGAGGTGTCGGCGGCATAGATGGTTTCCGGAGAACAGACGGCCTCCATTTTCGGATAGACGTCCTGCTTGGCCTCCCATCTTTCGGATACGTTTTCTATCACGAAGAAGGCCTCGGACAAGGGCGCGAAGTCCGTGGTGAAGCAGATGCGGTTAACGACGTCCTCCGGGTCGGGCAGGTTGCTTTTGTCCTTGCTTAGAAAGGCCTGAAACCGGACGTGGTTTTTAATGGCCTCCTGTGCCTGCCCGAGGATTTCCCCATTAAGGTCGATCAGTACGACATTAAAACCGAATTGGGAAAGGTTCTGTGCAACCCCCATCCCCATCACTCCTGCGCCGATAACGCCTACGGTCTCGCTCTTCATGATGCCTCCATTCCTTCCATCACGTCCTCTATATGGGACAATGATGGGGAATGTGATCGGGAACTGCAAGTCTTGTCATAAAGGGAACTGGGTGATGGTGCGCATGGAAGCAATGCGTCTGGATCAAGGGGTGCGTCCGGCGGCCTGCGCGATGATCACGGCGGTGCGCAGGCGGCTGTTCCCGTAGACGCTCATCTTCGCGAAATCCTCGCGCGCAATGGGAATGTGCTGGCAGTCGACGGCGGTTTGGTTTTCCGCTGGATCGGGATCGTTGACATACAGGCAAAGTTCGTCGATGGCGGTGGCGGTTACCCAGTGGGGCGCCTTGCTGCCGGTGGTGCGGAAGGTGCTGATCAGAATGATGGCGGCCTGGCCGGCTTTCAGGGCCGTTTCGACTTTTTTCAGCGGGGTGTCGGAATAATCGATGCTGATCCCGGCGTCCTTGGCCTTGCGTCGGAACTGCAGGTCGACGGCTACCATGATTTCCTTCTTGTGCGATGAGCGCACGCCGTCGATGAACAACGGTCCTTTCTGATTGAGGACCACCTTGGCCTCGAAGCCGCGGCTGTGCGCGGCAAGGGCGAGGCCGAGCGGATGGCACCCGCCATGGCCGGAGGTCATGTAGATCGTGGTCGATTCGCGCCAGATGTCGAGTTCGAGATCGAGGGCCGGTACCAGGCTGCGGTCGATGCGGGCCATGGCCATCATGAGCGCGGCGGGTCCGCAACTAAACTGGGTGGTTTGCCGGTACCACGGGGTGGGGGCGAGCGAGACGAGAGCCGCCGAGGGGTAGCGAATGCGTTTTTGCATGCGCAGGGCGTTGTCGTGGTCCTCGTAGTAATCCGGGTAGACGCCGAAGGTCCGGTAGCCCATGCCCTTGTAGAGTTCGATGGCGGTTTGGTTTTCCTCGGCGACTTCCAGCCGCATGTAGAGGCGGCCACGCAGGGCGGCGGCCTCCTCCATCTGATGAATGAGTTTTCGGCCGAGTCCTTTCCCGCGGGCCGTGGGGTCGACGGCCAGCGAGTAGAGGCGAGCCAGGCGCGTTCCCTGGTGGAGGATGGCCAGGCCGTAGCCCATGGTGTTGTTGTCTAAGGCGGCGACCAGCAGGATGCCGTGCGAGGCCTTGATCCAATGCCGGAAGCTGCGGCGGCTCAGGCGGTCGGAGGAAAAACTGTTGACCTCCAGCTCGAGGAGGCGGGAGAGGTCGGCTTCGGTGGCTTTGCGGATGACGGCTTCCATATTGGCCGACTCCATGGATGTTTAATCCAGCAGCCTCTGGGTGAGGCCCTGGTACGCATCAATACGCCGGTCGCGCAGGTAGGGCCACATACGCCTTACGGTTTCGCTCCGGGTGGACTCGAGTTCGATGATCAGCTCAGTCTCGCTGGTGGTGTCGGCCTGTTCCACGATTTCCCCTTGGCAACCTGCAACGAAGCTCGATCCCCAGAAGACGGCTCCGCCCGGTTCGATGCCTACGCGGTTGACGCTGATTACCGGAATGCCATTGGCCACGGCATGTGCGCGTTGAATGGTAATCCAGGCATCGCGTTGGCGGGTCTGCTCATCGGTTGCGTCGTTTGGGTCCCAGCCGATGGCGGTGGGGTAGATTAGCAGGTCCGCGCCGGCCATGGCCATCAGGCGTGCGGCTTCGGGATACCACTGGTCCCAGCAGACCAGCACGCCGAGGTTTCCGACCGAGGTTCCGATCGGCTTGAAACCCAGGTCGCCGGGGGTGAAATAAAACTTTTCGTAGTAACCCGGATCATCGGGAATGTGCATCTTGCGGTATTTGCCGGCGATGGTTCCGTCGGCCTCCAGCACGACGGCCGTGTTGTGGTATACGCCCGGTGCGCGTTTTTCGAACAACGAGGTTACAATCACGATTTCCAGTTCCTTCGCCAGCTTGCCGAAGATAGCGGTCGACGGCCCCGGTATGGTTTCGGCCAGATCAAACAATGCGGGGTCTTCCTTGTCGCAGAAGTAGAGGCTGGCATGCAGTTCCTGGAGGACGACGAGCTTTGCGCCCTTTTTTGCACAGCGGCGGATGCCGGCGATGCTCTTTTCCACGTTGGCTTGGCGGTCGGCGGTGCACGACTGCTGAACGAGGCCTACGGTCAGTTTACTCATAGCACTCCCTCGGGTATTTGCATGGTTACGCAATGCAGCGAACCGTGCTGCAAAATCAACGTGCTGCAATCTATACCGATAATCTCGCGGTCGGGAAACGCTTTTTGCACGACTTCCAGCGCACGTGCATCGGCGGGATCGTTGTAGGTCGGCACCAGGACGGCGCCGTTGATCACGAGATAGTTGGCATAGGTGGCCGGCAGGCGCAGGCCATCGGCATCATATTTTGCCGAAGGCCACGGCAGGGGGAGGAGACGGTAGCCGGGAAGCTGCATCAGTTCCTGCTGCATGGCATTCAACTCCGTGTAATGCTCGTCGGTGGGATCGTCGCAGGCCACATGGACGATGGTCTTGTTCGGGCAAAGGCGCACCAGGGTGTCGATGTGCGCATCGGTGTCGTCGCCGGCCAAGGTGCCATGTTCCAGCCACAACACCGTGTGCACGCCTAGTTCCGTCTTCAAGGCTTCTTCGATTTGGCTTTTGGATAGCTGCGGGTTGCGGTTGGGATTGAGCAGGCATTCGGTGGTGGTAAGCAGCGTCCCTTCGCCGTCGCTCTCGATGCTGCCGCCTTCAAGGACCAGGTCCACACTGCGCAACGGGGTTGTGCCGAAAGCGCCGAGCCGGTGAAGATTGCGGGATATGGCGTTGTCGCGCTCCGCCGGAAACTTTCCGCCCCATCCATTGAAGGTGAAGTCGAGCAGAATGGGCCGACCGTCCTCCTCGATGGTGATGGGTCCAAAGTCGCGGGCCCAAGTGTCGTTGGTCGGGATATCGAAACGGTCAGGACGAACCAGGATGACCGGCTGGAAACGCTGGATCGCGGCCATGATTTCAGCAAACGTGGCTTGGGCTTCGTCGAGCACCTCGCACCAGTCGGTCTGTTCATGGGGCCATGCGAGCAGTACGGCGTCCTGCGGTTCCCATTCGGCGGGGAGTCTTTTGTGCGGCGTGGTCATGGACAGAGCATTTCCAACCCGCCGGTAAAAGGCCAGTCAAAAAGAGTGTCCATGGAAATTAGTGCTTCAGGAAGAGCTTGCCCAGGGAGCACTCGTCGATATGGAGGCAGCGCTCGGCGCAGTATTCCTTCCTCCATCTGGGGGCGCAACCGTAGTATCCGTTGTGCAGGAAGTCGTATTCCGCCTCTTCCCAGCTGACCGGACGCCCGAGGCGCTCGCCCATGTACCACATGTTTTCATCGACGGCCCGGCGGTATTGCCGGATCTGCCACTCGTTCAGTTTGCCATGGGATCGACAAGCCCCGCCGGCGGATTGGCCTTGCGACTCATCCGCTTGCGGTTCGTTCTGATGATTATGATTGTTCCTAATCATGCCACAACCCGTTCTTAGCTTGTTCAAAACTGTATTGGGGGGGCGAAATAAGGCAAATTCAAATAATCCTAATTTAGGTTTCCCAATTAAAATGGGCGCCGACCGGCCACCGCACTACATTCGTGCCCGCTATTTCTTGTACCGGTTTACGACGCGGGCTGTACGCCGGGAGAGTGGAAATATCTGGAAACGGACCTGTCTGGGCGACTATCTTTCCCCCGTGAGCCGGGAGAGCTTGTCATGGCGATGAACAAACCAACAATGTTGTGGGACGGCGATTGCAATTTTTGCTTTAGCTGGATCCAGCGCTGGCGCAAAGCCACCGGGGATGCCGTGGAATACCGCCCGTACCAGGAGGCGCTGGAGGTTTTTCCCCAGGTGGTTGAGGAGGAGTGCAAGAAGGCGGTCCAGCTGGTGATGCCGGACGGTCGTGTGCTCAAGGCGGCGCATGCCGTGCTACAGTCGCTGGCGATCGGGGGGAAGTCGGTCTGGATGCTGAATCTGTACGAGCGTTCGGGGTTTTTCCGCTGGCTCACCGAAACCGCCTACCGCTTCGTGGCCCGCAATCGTTCATGGCTTCCGCATTAGCCGCGGCCTTCCCCGTAGTCCGAAATCATGTCCCGGAGGGTATCGTCCGCATCCCGCTCGCCTTCGAACAAGCGCTCGATGGCGGATGTTGCGTCGGCCTCGTCGTCGCCATGGATCTCGAACTCGAGCATGGTCCCAACCGTTGCGCAGAGCAGGAGGATGCTGATGATGCTTTTGGCGTCCGCTATCCTGCCCTTGGTTTTGACCCGAATCGCCGACCGATAGCGCTGCGCGAGAAGAACCAGTTTGGTAGCCGGCCGCGCGTGCAGGCCGTCATTCCAGGGAACCGTTACTTTTGTCTTTTTCATGTCCATACTGACAAGCTCGCCGGCAAAAGGTTCACTGCCGGGTCCTTTCCCTTTTTCCCTTTACTATTGCCAGTGAAATCGTTGGACTTGGGTTTCAGCAGTCGTAGCGGGTACGACTATCTGGCACAGCGATCATGGACTTTATGGCATATAACATAGATCAGGCAAACTGCGATGCGGCATCCAAGCGGGCGGAGATCAAAGCCTGTTTCAACTTTACAGACTATAATCTGGTGGTGGCCGCCAACCTGATCGATCGGCTGGCCGATCCGGCCCGCTTTCTGCGCGACATTGCCGGACGCATCCGCACCGGAGCCTTCGAGTTGATCGGCGACCCCGTCAAGATGCCGTTCGTGATCCGGGAAACCGCCAACAAGCACCAGCATACCCTTTCGGAAGCGACGATATGGAAGAAAAAGTGATCTATGATTTTGATCGGGTGGTTTCCCGCGAGGGCACCCATGCGGAAAAATACGATGCGCGCCGGCATTTTTTCGGCAACGCCGAGGTGGAGCCGTTCTGGGTGGCCGACATGGATCTGCCGACCCCGGCTTTTTTGGTGGACGCTTTGCGCGACCGGCTGGAGCATCCCATGTTCGGGTACACGGAGCAGTATGCCGCCGTCTTCGATGCCATCGGCTGGTGGATGCACGACCAGCATGGCGTGGAAGCCGCATCGGCGGACTGGATTTCTCTTTCGCCATCGGTGGTGACGAGCATCTCGCTGGCGATCCAGTCATACACGAAGCGCGGTGAAGCCGTGGCCCTGCTTTCACCGGTCTACGGCCCTTTCTTTTCGTGCACCACGGTGAATGGGCGCGAGGTGGCGGACTGTCCGTTGCGCGTGGAAACGGGGCGTTTCGAAATCGATTTTGATGCCCTTGAACGGGAGCTGGCACGTGATGAGGTAAAGCTCTTGCTGCTGTGCAATCCACACAATCCCGGCGGACGCGTTTGGTTGGCCGATGAACTGGAACGGATCGCGCGCATCTGTGCGGAAAACCAGGTGGTATTGTTCAGCGACGAAATCCATTGCGACATTGTGTATCCGCCGCACCGCCACACCTCCATGCTGAATGTGGACGCCGCCCAAGGCAACTGCATCGTGGCCCATTCCATTGGGAAAACCTTCAACTGCAGCGGATTGCAATCCTCGTTCGCCATCATTCCCGATCCGGGGTTGCGCACGCGGTTCCGGGCCGCCCAGGAACGCTCGCATGCCGCCGATATCAATCTGCTGGGAAAGGTGGCGCTTTCCGCGGCATTATCGCCGGCGGGATCGGAATACAAGCGCCAGCTCAACGCCTATCTGCGCGAGAATACGCAGCAGGTGTGCGATCGGTTGTGCCAGCTGGACCAGGCCGGGGTGATGGTTCCGGAGGCGACCTTTCTGGTGTGGTGCGATTTCCGGTCCTATGGAACGTGGCAGGACGTATTCAAGCGGTTGGTGAACGATGCCGGCGTGGCGCTTTCCGGCGGCCGGTTTTTCGGTCCGGCGGGCGAGGGATGGTTCCGCATCAACTGCGGGCATCCGCACGCGCAACTGCTACCGGCTGTCGATCGGATCGTGGCTGAATTCCGGCGGGGCTAACCGGTTACGAAACCTGGCCCATCAAGGTAAACTCGTCGCGGTCGTGGAAGAGATGGCGGACCATCAGTTCGGAACAGCGGGGTGCAATCCGGCCACCAGTGTCCAGCACCTCATCGAGCAGCTTCAAGGCATTCGCCCGGCCGAACTTCAGGTTGATCACGAAGCGGTGGCAATGGCGGCCTTCCAGCCAGTGTTCAATGAGCCGCATGACGTGGTGCGGTTCCTCCACCAGATCGCAAAGCAGCCAGTCAAAGGTTTCGCCTTCGGCGGGCATGAACTTGAAGGCGTCGTCCCGGCGGTGTTCAATCAGGGGATGCTCATGCGCGCCGCCTTTCATGGGCCCGTTGTCGATGGCCACCACGTGGGCACCGCGCTTGGCGACACTATAGCTCCAGCCCCCCGGGGCCGCACCCAGATCAACGGCGGTTTCGCCGGGAAGGGGTTCGCGCCCCATGGCGGCAAAGGCTTCCTCCGTTTTGAGATAGGAGCGCGAGGGCGCCGCCGGATCATCGGCCATGCGGCGTTGCCCGCCCGATCCTGCGGCGATGGACATATAACACCGGTCGAAGGCGGTGAAGAAGACGAACAGGCCGGTCGATTCGCCGCAACCACGCGGCAGCTCGCCCGATGCCGTTCGCTCCAGCTTGGCCATCCGTTTCTTTAGCCGGTTGCGAAATTCCTTCTCGACGGCTTTGACGCGTTGCCCCAGGCCCGTGATTCCATCGGCAAAGCGGAAGATGACCGGCCATCCCTCCGGCAAGGCAACGCCGCGAATGTCCTCCATGAAAAGGTCGGTCAATTGAGCCGCCAGGGCATTGACCGATGCGGCATCGATGGCGGTTGCGTGGCTTAGGCGCAGGTGGGTAAAGCAGAGTTCGGCGGGCGCAACACCCTCGGCAACCACCCAGCCGCGGCCGGTATGCAGGGGTTGGAGTCCATGGTGCAGGGCTTCGTCGCCGGCCAGTGTTTCATAGCCCGGTTGCATGATGAGCACGTTAAGGTTTGTTTGGGATGACATACGGAGAAGCTAGCAAACGTGTGCCGTCAACGTCAGCAGGAAACCGAGCGTTAGGTACGCGCTATGATAAGAATTTCATAATTATTATCATGGCGATTTTAAGATTAGTATTTGATAGGGGTTTTGGGCTGTGGTAAACTCCATCTCTCAAATGGGTTATGGCGACGCGGTTGAGCGGAGGGGGACAACGGCGATGCCTACCTCGGAAAGGCTGCGACAACATGTACAAGATCGAAAAACACGATGGATACCTGCTCATTAGGTTTGAAGAGGACTTCGACTATAATGTCGTGCAGGCCGTCATCCACCATGTAACGAGGATCAAGGAATACCCCGATACGAACGATATCTGGTTGGTCGGCGACCGCCATGCGGATATCCGGCTCGGCGAGCTCGATGCCATGGTCCGGGAGTTCCACTGCCATTGTCCAGCCGATGCGTCCCGCACCAAGACCGCTATTGTCGTCAAGCCTGGTTTAACCCAGTCAATTCTAGAACTTTGGATGAGTGCAACCAGCAAGCGGGTATCGTTCGACATGCGCCTTTTCAACACGCTGGAGGAGGCTCGCATGTGGATATGCGCCGAGGATGCGCAAGCTACGGAGGCGCAGCCGGCATGATGCAAGGCTCCGGCGGGGCCGGCTTATTCGGGCGGAACCACGACGATCATCGACCGTTGTAGCGGAAGGGTGATGGTGGCCGAATCCGGATCGGTGGGATTTCTCTTGATCAAGAGCTGCACTTCGCTTCCCGGTTTCCCGCGCAAGCGCTGAACCACCTTGTCCATCGCAAGGTCCTTGAAGGACACCGCATCCCCGTTGGCATCGAGGATTCCGACAATGTAGTCGCCGGACCCCGCCTGGCCGTTGGCGGCCATGGCGCCCAGCACGGTGGTTTCGGCGATCCGGGGATAACCCGACGGGTCGGCTTCCAACCGGGCGCCGACGCCGCTTAAGGCATAGTGTCCGATAGCTTCCAGCGCCGCGCGCTGTTCATCCGCATCCCCGAGGGCCGTCGCCCATTCAATGGCTCCCAGCGTGTCGACGCGGACATAGGCCGCCAGCGAGCGGATGAGATTTTTTCGCATGGCTGGATCCCGTTCGGTTTCGAGTTGGGCCAACAGTTGGTTGAATTGGGTGGAATGGCTCCGCCAAGCGGCGATTGCCCTGCGCCGGCGCTCGATGTCGGCGCTTGAAGGGGGGCGCTGTTCCGGCAACACCTTTTCGATGCTTTCCGGCATTTTATCGTGCCTGTGCGTGGGGATGGGCGTTGGTGGCGGGACGGTGGTTTTTCGGGGTGTTTCGATGGTCGGTTTCGTATCCGGACGCTCCGGCTCTGGACCATCCCGCTGGCTTAGCCACAGCAGGGAAGCACCTCCGGCCAGAGTGATCGCAACCAGAACCGGGATGGTGGTTCGCAAGGACATGGTTCCACCGGACATACGCTACATTTCCTCCATCATTTGCATCATTTCGCGCATGGCGTGAATGAAGAATACAATGGCCAGATAGAGCACCCAGCACAATGCGAGCGTCAACAACAGCACGCATATGGTTACCACGGTTTTCCACATGCGGGAGGTGTTTGGCCGTTTCCAAACCAGAGGCAGAGCCAAAGGCCCGGCGCAGCATAGGGCAAGGATGATGAACGGGGTCTTGTAGTGGCGGGGCAGGGGATCGCCGTACGGCGCTGGCGGTTGTTGTTCTTCAGGATGGGTCTGTTCATTCTGCATGGTTCAATCGTCCTCTTCCTGCGACAAGGTACACCCGATGCCGCTCAACGCGCCCAACCATTTAAAGCAATACTGCGCCGTCGCCTCAATGGTGCAAGCCAATAAAATCAACGGATGGGGTGAAAGACACCGGTTGGGCGGTATTGTCTTCGGCCCCGTTATCGTGTTTAAAAGCGTTTTGCATACAGGAGGAGTCATGGAGCTGGTCAGCCAGAAGGATTTGGATGAATTGATGGAATTCCTGCCGTGCCGCACGCCGCAAGCGTGGCTCGACGAGGCGTTGAAGCAGGAAGAGACATTGTTGCAGAACCACTGCTATCTGGAGCAGTGCGCCGCCCGCAATGCGCTCAACCTCATGTTTCGCTGCCCGGACAAGCCCGACGTATTGACCAAGATGTCCAAGCTGGCCCGCGAGGAGTTGCGCCACTTCGAGAAGGTGCATACGCTGCTCACCCGGCGGGGCTACAAATACAGCATGATCAAGCCCTCCCGCTACGCTGGCCTTCTCAATGCGCAAATCCGCCCGCAGGATCCGGGTAAGCTGGTGGACCAGTTGATTGTCGGGGCCTACATCGAAGCCCGCTCGTGCGAGCGATTTGCTTCGTTGGCTCCGCATATGGATGAAGAAATCGCCGAATTCTTCCGTTCGTTGCTCAAGTCCGAAGCGCGGCACTTCAAGGATTACCTGACCCTCGCTTCAACCTATGCCGGGAAGCCCATCGATGGCCGCATTGCCCACTTCGCCGAAGTCGAACGCAACGCCATCGAATCACCCGACCCGCTGTTCCGGTTCCATAGCGGGGTGCCGGCCTAACCGAGGCCTGCGTCAATTGAACCGACACGAAATGAAGGCGAGACCGCTGGGAGCAAATGGATTTGACGTGAGCGAGATGGGGCTCGGGTGCTGGCAGTTGGGTGCCGACTGGGGCAAATCGTTTTCGACCGAAGACGGGCTGGCTATCTTGCAGGAAGCGGTGGATCGGGGAGTCCGTTTTTTCGATACGGCCGATGTCTACGGCGCCGGTAAAAGCGAAACCATTATTGGTGAATTCCTCCGGCAGTGCGAGGTTCCCGTGCGCGTGGCCACCAAGTTCGGACGCAGCGGCGAGGTCTATCCCGATCGCTACACCGAAGCGGCCCTGCGCCGATCCGTCGAAGGTTCGCTCGATCGGCTGGGCGCCGAAAGCCTGGACCTGCTTCAGTTGCATTGTATTCCTGCCGAGATCATGCGCCAGGGCAATGTGTTCGATTGGCTGAGACGACTCAGGCAAGAGGGCCTGGTCCGAAATTTTGGAGCCAGTGTGGAGACCGTTGAAGAAGGTCTGCTCTGCCTGGAGCAGGAGGGCATCACGTCGCTTCAGGTGATCTTCAATGTCTTCCGGCAAAAACTGATTGGGGAACTGTTTCCGCAAGCACAGGAAAAGGGCGTGGGCATTATCGTTCGCCTCCCGCTGGCGAGCGGGCTGCTGGCTGGCAAGTTCACGAAGGAAACCCGCTTTGCGGAAGACGATCACCGGAATTTTAACCGCGACGGGGCGTGCTTCAATGTTGGCGAAACCTTTGCCGGCTTGCCGTTCGAAAAGGGCGTCGATTTGGCGGATGCCATCCGGCGGGACTTTCTTCCGGAACCGCTGACCATGGTGCAGCTCGCGTTGCGCTGGATCCTCGACCACGACGCGGTCAGCACCATCAT
The DNA here is from genome assembly GCA_050306215.1 of Pontiella sp. Taxonomy (GTDB): domain Bacteria; phylum Verrucomicrobiota; class Kiritimatiellia; order Kiritimatiellales; family Pontiellaceae; genus Pontiella. Next base: position 35,930 of record JBNLGU010000003.1, on the reverse strand, counting down.
TCCCGGCGCCAGCTCACCCGGCCAGGCTCGTTCAAATGCCGCCGTAACCGACCTACCGCCGCTATCCGGCGATCTGCACCGCGCGCTCGCGGAATTCTATCGGACCGAAGTACACGAGCATATCCGCGGCGCGTATTAACGTTCCCTGCTTTTGCAGTACCCGTTCGATGCGGCGGTCGGGCACAAGCCATGTCAAGGGAGCCGGTTTTCGGCCAGTACGTGGAACGGATTCTGGCCGGAAGGGCGCTGCGTTCCATGCATCTGGCCTCCCCTATAGCGGCCGGTGCATGGTGTTCGACGCGCCCGTACCCGAGTCCCTGATACGGTTGATCGGGGGCTTGGCGGCGGGTGGTCTACGGCAGAAAGTAACGGTTGATTTTCGGTAGTTCCGCGAGATCGGTCGCATTGAATGCATCCAGGGTGTCCGAGTCGATGTCGAGCACGCCGATCAGGGTGTCCGTACTGGAAATGATGGGAATCACCAGTTCCGACCGGGTGGTGGAGGAGCAGGCGATATGGTCGGCCACCGCGTCCACATCCGGTACATGTTGCAATTCCTTGGTCCGGGCGCAGGCGCCGCAGACGCCCTTGGAGAAGGGGATGGAAAGGCAACCATGTGTCCCTTGGTAGGGTCCGATCTTGAGCGTGGTGTCATCCAGATTCCGATAGAATCCCACCCAGTTGAAGCGGTCGAAGGCCTGATTGAGCTCGCAGGAGATGGTTGCCATCAATGCGATTTCATCAGATTCACCGGCGCATAAGGCGTCCAAACGGCTGAAAAACTGATCATATGTGGTTTGCGGATCCATTCGGAAACTGTTCCGGTTTATACGCTTGTTGCCAATCTTCAACTTCATCCTCTGCATGGAAAGAATTCGAAAATCACCTTTCCCTGCCGGTGTTTTCAGGTTCGATGCGCGCTCGCTTCATTGCAGGAGATTGCGATGCAGTGGATTCGAATTGCGGCGGCATTGGGTTACAGTGCAACCACGGTCCGGCCCTTCAGTTTCCCTTGGAGGATCGAAGCAATCTTTTCATCCAGTCCTGCCAAGTCAACCTCGGTAGACATGCCCGCCAAGCCGGCCGGCTTCCAGTCGCTTTCCAGTTTCTCCCAGATACGCGCACGAAGTTCCATCGGACAGTTTTGCGAGTCGATGCCCTGCAGGCGGACGGCGCGCAGAATGAAGGGGAAGACGGTTAGCGGCAGGTCGGCCGAGGCCGCATTGCCGCAGGCGGTGACGATCCCCCCGTACCCGGTGGATTTGATGGCGCTCGCCAGCATCTCCCCGCCGACCGTGTCGACCGCGCCGGCCCACCGCGATTTCAGCATCGGCCGTTCGGCGCCATTCAACAGGTCCTCCCGGGTGATCAATGTTTTCGCACCGAGGGATGCGAAATAATCCGCTTCGTGAGTCTTGCCCGTACACGCCACCACCGAAAAACCGAGTTTGGCCAGGATGGCAATGGCCATGCTGCCTACGCCACCGGATGCGCCCGTCACCAGGATGTCGCCGTCCTCCGGCGCTATGCCCTCCAGCAGGGCATGCACGCACAGACCCGCCGTGAAGCCCGCCGTGCCATAGATCATGGCTTCCTTCAATGCCATTTTCCGGGGAAGGGGAACGATCCATTCCGCAGGCACGCGGATACATTCCGCAAACCCGCCGCTGGTGTTCATACCCAGGTCATACCCGGTCACGAGCACTTCATCGCCCTCCTTGAAGGGGGCCGCGTTGCTTTCCAAAACGATGCCCGCCGCATCGATGCCGGGGGTGTGGGGATAGGCTCGCGTGATCCCCTTGTTGCCGGTGGCCGACAGGGCATCCTTGTAGTTGAGCGAGGAGTAGGCCACGCGGATAAGTACGTCGCCCTCCGGCAGTTCATCGACCTGCTTTTCGGTGATGCTTCGGAGAAACGTGCCGTCGGATTGCTCGCTGACGACCAGGGCTTTGAAGGTTTTGTTGTTCATCATGCCGCGCATGCTACACCGAAGGATGGTTTAGATGCCAGCACAAGGGAATGACGGATTGCCCTTTCTTGAACCGGCGCCCGGACCAGAGACCTATGCCAAACGTCATCATTAACGCCGCGGTGCCGGGTTCGGGAATTACGTGCAGTTGACCGGTGGTGTAAAGCTGGGAGGTATCCCACTCCAAGCCGCCTGAAAGCGTCGGGGCATCGATCGATGCGAAGGTGCCGTCCACCGTTCCCTGCCAATCGAAAAGATCAAACAGATCGCCATAGGCAGGTTCGAAGTCATCCAGCAACGACAGAACGAGGGTTCCGTTCAGTACGGTATCGTCCAGCACGGTCAGCCGGTCATGTTCGTCTCCCGGCGCCTGTTCACCGATTTCCATCTCAAGCGTGCCGTCGGCCGCAAGCGTGAGGGCGCCTTCGATGATACTGTCGGCCGGACTGTTTCCTGGGGCATAAACCCCGTGCACCGTTAGGTCGCCCAAAACGGACGGGGTCTCCAGCCGTCGGCCGGATTCCAGGACCGGCAGTCCGCTCAACTGCCCTTCCACCACCAATGTGGAGCCCGCGTTAAAGTGGAAACCGGGCATCGTCGCATCGAAGTTGGAGCCGATCGTGAGCCGCCCGCCATTGTTGAGGTCCAGGTTGCAGGTTTCCGGCGAAAAACCATCGTAATAGATATCCACACCCTGTCGGGCGACGAGTTCGCCGCCGTCGCCGATGGTTACGTAGCACGGTGCCGCGCCGTCGGTGGCGGCCATGCTAACCCGGGTGTCGACCACCCAGGTGGAGTCTTCCCCGGAGATATCCACTCCATTGTTTCCGGCGTATTCGCTATAGATGCCGGATATGTTGACATAGGAGCTGGTAACCGTTCCGCCATTCTGGATGGAAAGCCGGTTGCCATAGGCGCGTTCACCGCCCAGGGTGAGGTCGCCCGTCGTCCACGATGAACCCGGGTCCGTCACGGTGACTGTGTTGCCGTCCCCGTCAAAGATGGATCCGTTTGAATATCCGATATGCGCCGATCCGCTGTTCACGGAAGCGCCGCCGGAGATGGCCATGCTGTTGAGCGATGCCCGGTAGCCGACGACCAGCCTGCCGGAAACCACAAAGTTTGCGTTATTGCCCGATATCTGTGCGGAGTTGTAGCCTTCCAGATTGTACACGCCGACATAGCATAGGCTGGCCTGGGCGCGCCCAGCGTCCGTGACCTGAAGCTGGTTGCCAACCCCGTTGCCTTCCCCGATCCAAAGCCCCCCGCAGGTCCATTGCGAGCCGTTGCCGTCGACCTGCACGAGATTGTAGCTGGCCGAGCCGGAGCCGCCCGAATTGGGCCAATCCCCACTGCCGATGCCGCTACCGCCGGAGGTGACTTGACCGCTATTGACAATCGAAAGCGTATTGAAATCGCCCAGGTTGCCAACCACCAGCGTGTCGTTCGTCCAGAACGAGCCCGCCCCGGAAACAACCACCAGCTCCCCGTCGGTGTGATCGCCGATAATATCGTTGGCGGCCATGGCCCCAGAGCCGATGAAGCCGGACAAGATGATAAAGGGTATGGACTTCCACATGTGGTATCTTCCAAATGCATGGTGCGAAATCAGAAATATATAATAAACAATGCTTTAGCACACCAAAAAATAAGGAGTTGTTATTGCGCCGAGCCAGCTTTGCCGCCGCATGGGAATGCGTTGTTTCGTTGCAGTTCCGCTAGAAACACATGCGTTCGCGGCGGCCGCCTTCGGCTAGAAAATCCATCTCAAGCTTGCGGATTTGTTGGTCGAGCAGGTAGTTGGTGACTTTAATCAGGCTGATGATAGCGTTGGTGCGGATGGCTGGATCAAGGATGTTTTGCTTGTCGCTGCGGGCCGCCGGCACCACCTAGCCTACCGGTCGCGGTTCGCTCGGCGGCGTTTTCCGCTTTCGCTGAAGCGGACGTATGCGCCCGCGAGCGTGGCTATTGGGATGAACTCCGTGGCGGGTGCGGTGCAGTAGAGTCCGGCGACGAGGGCGCACCAAAGCGTGGCTTTCCGGCTTAAGCCCAATGCACGGCCCATCCAATATCCGGCCAAGGCGCCGATAGGCAATCCCAGCACCAGACCGATTGGTCCGAACGATGTGAAATCAAGCAGGTCGATGATCATGCCGGCGGCGATGGGGCCGAATGCGCGGTTGAGGCGTCGCCCCAGGTCGGGGGCTGGTTGCGCGACAGGGTCCATCGCCTTCAGGTCGGCCTCGTCGATTTCGATGGTTCGGTTTTCACTGGCGGCTGGTTCCGGCGCGGCTTGGAGCGACTTCAGTTTAACCGACAGCGCCACGGCCACGCATGCGATCAGGAGGGCCGGAATCAGGTTCCATCCCACGGGCGTGGCCACGAAAGCGATGCCCAGCACGATGAAGGCCGCAATGGCGTAGGATACGGGCAATGCGGCTGGATTGTTTTTCTTCATCGTTTTCCTGCCCGTGCGCAACGCAGCTGGAAGCGCGCGTCTACTTGGAGCCCTTCAGGATGTCGGCGAAGAAGTTGTTGCCTTTGTTGTCGACGATGATGACGGCGGGGAAGTCGACGACTTCGATCTTGCGGACGGCTTCCATGCCGAGCTCTTCCATATCGACGATTTCGACGGACTTGATGCATTTTTCGGCGAGCAGGGCGGCGGGTCCGCCGACGGAGCCGAGGTAGAAACCACCGTGCTTGGCGCAGGCGTCGGTGACGCCCTTGGAACGGTTGCCTTTGGCGAGCATGATCATGGAGCCGCGGTGCGATTGGAATTCGTCGACGTAGGGGTCCATGCGCTGGGCGGTGGTGGGGCCGAAGGAGCCGGAGGGTTTTCCGACGGGCGTCTTGGCCGGACCGGCGTAGTAGACCGGATGGTTCTTGAAGTAGTTGGGCATCGGTTCGCCGCGATCGAGCATCTCCTTGATCTTGGCGTGGGCGATGTCGCGCGCAACGATGAGCGTGCCGTTGAGCCGGACGCGGGTGCAGACGGGATATTGCGAGAGGTCGGCGAGGACTTTGTCCATCGGTCGGTTGAGGTCGATGACCGGCGCAGGATCTTCGCCCTGGCGCAGGTTGGTGGGCGCATACTTGGCGGGGTCGTGTTCGAGTTGTTCGATGAAGGCGCCGTCGCGGGTGATCTTCGCCTTGATGTTGCGGTCGGCGGAGCAGGAGACGCCGAGGCCAACGGGGCAGGATGCGGCGTGGCGCGGCATGCGGATGACGCGTACGTCGTGGCAGAAATATTTTCCGCCAAACTGCGCGCCGATCTTCGCGTCCTGCGACATCTTGAGAATCTTCTTTTCCCAGTCGAGATCGCGGAAAGCACGGCCTGTGGCATCGCCGGTGGTGGGCAGGTCGTCGAGCTCGCCGCAGGAAGCCAGCTTGACATATTTCATGGTGGCTTCGGCGGAGGTGCCGCCGATGACGACGGCGAAGTGATAGGGCGGGCAGGCGGCGGTACCGATGTTGAAGAGTTCGTTCTTGAGGAAATATTCGAGGCCGTCTTCGGTGAGGAGCGACTTGGTCTTCTGGCACAGGTATGACTTGTTGGCCGAGCCGCCGCCCTTGGCCACGAAGAGGAACTTGTACTCGTCGCCGGCGGTGGCGTAGATGTCGATCTGGGCTGGCAGGTTGCAGCCCGAGTTCTTCTCCTCGTACATGGTCAGCGGGACTGTCTGGGAGTAGCGCAGGTTCTCCTCGGTGTAGGTCTTGTAGACACCCTTGGAGATATACTCTTCGTCGTTGACTCCGGTCCAGACCTGCTGGCCTTTCTTGGCGACCACGGTGGCGGTGCCGGTGTCCTGGCAACCGGGCAGGATCATGCCTGCAGCAATGTTGGCGTTCTTTAGAAGTTCGCGGGCGACGAAGCGGTCGTTTTCGCTGGCTTCGGGATCATCGAGGATCTTGGCGACCTGCTTCATGTGGCCGGGGCGGAGGTAGAAGGATATTTCGTAGAAGGCTTCGTAGGCGAGGCGTTCGAGAACCTCGGGCGCGACGACCAGCACCTCCTTGCCGTTGAAGTGCTCGACGCGGATGCCGTCGGTGGTGACCAGTCGGTAGGGGACGTCCTTGGTTCCGCTGTGCTGGAGGGTCGGGGTATATTGATAATCACTCATGGGTCGCGCTCCGTATTGATTGCTGCATGTTGGTTTTCGGGATTTTGAACAATGCATTGCGAGTTTCAAGTGCCAAGTGCGGCTTTTCGGACGGGGCGGGTTTAACGGTGCAAAGAGGTTGCGCGTGTTGGACATCTTTCCTACGCTTTGCGCCCTGTAAACATTAAAGGAGATGCTGATATGAGGATGATCAAGGGAGTGGTGCTGGCCGCGGTGGTGGCCATGCCGTTGATGGGGATGGCCGATGCGGTGACGAACGTAACCTGGAAGAGCAGTCTTTCGTTGGGCGCGACCTTCAAGGACGGTAACACCGACAAGCAGCTGTATACCATGAACCTGAAGGGCGACCGCTATGCGCCGAAGAGCGATTGGATCAACAGCCTCTACGGTGAATACGGCAAGACGGAAGGCGCGCAGACCGAAGGCCAGTTGCGCGGCCAATCCAACTACCGCTACAAGTTTGATTCCGAAAACTTCTATGGAGGTGTATTTGCCGAAGGCTACCACGATGCACTCAAGGACATAAACTACCGCTTAAAAGTGGGTCCTAACGTCGGTTATTATTTCATCAATCATGAGGCCGTTAAGTTGGACGGCAGCTTTGGTGTCAACTATGTCCATGAGACGAATGCCGACGGCAGCGACGACCATGCAGAGTGGCGCGTGGCTGGAAACTATGTGCAGACGTTGTCTGAAACGGCGTCCCTATATGCAAACGTTGAATACAGTTCTTCCTTTGATGATTCCAAAGACGGAACCGGCCTGCTGGTGGTCGGGGCCAAGAGCAAGGTGAACGGGAAGCTTTCGCTGTTCGTCGAAGCGCGCGAGGAATACGACAACCTGCCGGTCGCCGGCCGGGAGCGTACCGATACGACCATCGTTGCCGGCCTGACCTACGAGATTCTGTAGGCCTGACCGCAGTCGATCGCCAAGCCGCCCCGCGCAAGCCGGGCGGCTTTTTTAGTTTCTGCAATACGCGACAACGTCCTTGTAGGCAAGGGGGCCGCCGAACAGGTCGAGGGCGGAACCGACCGTGACATCGATTTTTCCGTTGCCCGCCTGGTCGAGTTTCTCCAGGTCTTCCATGGACCGGACGCCGCCGGCGTAGACGCAGGGAATCGGCGAGTATTCGGCCAGCAGGGCGACCAGTTCCTCGTCCATGCCCTGTTGCTTGCCCTCGACATCGACGCCGTGGATCAGAAACTCGGAGCAGTAGTCGGCCAAGCCTTCGAGCGAGGACTGGTTGACCTCCGTGTTGGTGAAGGTCTGCCAACGGTCCGTGACCACATAATAGCAGTCGTCCTTCTTGCGGCAGCTCAGGTCGATGACCAACTGGTCGCGGCCGACGGTCTCGACGAGCAGCTTGAGCCGCCCGGGATCGAACCGTCCGTTTTGGAAGAGGTAGGATGTGACGATGACCTGCGCGGCACCGGCATCCAGCCATTCGGCGGCGTTTTCGGCGGTAATACTACCGCCGATCTGAAGTCCGCCCGGCCAGGCTGCGAGCGCTTCGCGCGCGGCATCGTCGTTGCCGGAACCTAGTTTGATGACGTGCCCGCCGGTCAGGTTGTCGTCGCGGTACATGCGGGCATACCAAGCCGGGGTGCGATCGGATACAAAGTTGGTTTCCGGTTCGGCACCATCCGTCAGCGAACCGCCGACGATTTGCTTCACCTGGCCATTATGCAGGTCTATGCAGGGTCTGAATTTCATATGTATGTAACCACAAAAAACACAAGAAACCCAAAATCATGAATAAAACGCTTTTTGTGGCTTTTGAGCATCTTGTGGTGAAATCAAAAGCTAGCAGGGTGGGGCGGGCAATTCAACGCTTGTATCTTGCGGCGTTGTGCCTATCATCCCTGCTTCGATTTTCAAACAAGAAGAAGAGATGCGCCCATGAGCCAAAAACCGTCCAAATACTATGTAACAACGCCGATCTACTATGTGAACGACAAACCGCATATCGGCCACTCATACACCACCATTCTGGCCGACGTGCTGGCCAACTACCACCGGCTACTCGATGTGCCGACCCATTTCCTGACCGGAACCGACGAGCATGGACAAAAGGTCCAGCAGGCGGCCGACAAGAACGGCATCACCCCCCAGGAACAGTGCGATCAGACCGTGGTTCGCTTCCAGGAACTGTGGAAGCGTCTTGAAATCACGAACGACGACTTTATCCGCACGACCGAACCGCGCCACAAGAAGGTGGTCCAGCAGATTCTGCAGGAGCTGTACGACCGCGACGAAATCTACAAGGCGGAATACGAAGGCTGGTACTGCGTGGGCTGCGAACGCTTTTTCACCGAGAAGGATTTGGTGGACGGCAACTGTCCCGAGTGTGGCCGCAAGGTTGATGCGATCATCGAGTCCAATTACTTCTTCCGCATGAGCAAGTACCAGGACTGGCTGATCCAGTACATCGAGAAACATCCCGAATTCATCCAGCCCTCCTTCCGCGCCAACGAAACGCTGGGCTTCCTCAAGAACAAGGAGCTGCAGGACCTGTGCATCTCGCGGCCGAAGTCGCGCTTGGCCTGGGGCATCGAATTGCCGTTCGACAGCGACTTCGTGACCTATGTCTGGTTCGACGCGTTGATCAACTATATTTCCGCCATTGGCTACGGGACCGACGAGGAGCAGTTCAACAAGTGGTGGCCCTGCTCGTGCCAGCTGATCGGCAAGGATATCCTGACCACGCACACCGTCTATTGGCCGACCATGCTCAAGGCCATGGGCGTGGCCATGCCGGAATCCGTCTTTGCCCACGGCTGGTGGTTAACCGGCCGCACCAAGATGAGCAAGTCGCTCGGCAATGTCGTCAACCCGATGGACATGATCGACAACTATGGCGTCGACGCCTTCCGCTATTTCCTGATTGCGGAAATGACGCTGGGACAGGATGCCTCCTTTACGGAAGAATCCTTCGTGAAGCGCTATAACTCCGATCTCGCCAATGATCTGGGCAATGTTGCCAACCGCGTACTGAACATGATCAGCCGCTACTGTGACGGAAAGATGCCGGCTCCGACGGTCGGAGCGGACTTCGATACCCGGCTGGAGGACGATCTCTGGCGGGAGACGGCCTCCGTTGCCGATGCCATGGGCGAGCTGATTAGCACGATGAAGCTGGACCAATCGGTGGGTACGGTCATGGCGGTTGTCCGCAAGATCAACGTCTATCTGCAGGAACGCGCGCCCTGGAGCCTGGCCAAACAGGAGGGAACCGGGGCGCAGGTGGCCCATTGCCTGTACACTGCGGCCGAATGCCTGCGCGTCTGCGCGGCCCTGCTATATCCGGTAATGCCCGAAAAGATGGTCGCGCTACGGACGGCGCTCGGCATGGCCGATGCCAAGCCGCATCTCGGCAAGCTGAATGAATTCGGTGTTCTGGTGCCGGGATCGGCCATCGTCCAGCCGGGCGCACTGTTCCCGCGGATCGAGCTGGAAAAGCCGGAGAAGCCGGAAAAGCAGCCTGCGAAGCAACCGAAAAAGCCCAAGCAGGAACCCAAGAAGAAGGAAGAATCCATGGGCGAGGGATTGATTTCCTTTGACCAGGTCATGGCGGTCAACCTGAAAACCGCCGTGGTACTGGAAGCCGAGAAGATCGAGGGGGCCGACAAGCTGCTTAAGCTGCAGGTCGATCTCGGTGCGGAAAAGCGCCAATTGGTGGCTGGTATTGCGTTGCACTACCAGCCGGAAGAGCTGGTTGGCAAGACGATCGTGGTTGTGGCCAACCTCAAGCCGGCCAAGCTGCGCGGGGTGGAGTCGCAGGGCATGCTGTTGGCGGCATCCATCGGGGATACGCTGAAACTCGTTACGGTGGATGGGGATATCGGGCCGGGTGCGGCGGTAAAGTAGTGGGGTCGTGGGCCTTGCCATATTGCCCCAAAAAGGGGTTGCAACGCACAGGGCCGCGTGTATCGTAGGCGAATCTTTTACCAAAGACCGCGATGGGCGCGGTTTGGAATGTTAGGTTAACTGGAGGAGTACTTCGGATGAATAAAGTAATTACAGTAGGTTTTGCAGCGCTGATGGCTGCAGGTATCGCAGGCGCGCAGGATGACATGGTTATGACCGGAATGCCTCCGGCCGGCCCCGTGAGCGAGCCGGAAGTTACTGCCGAAGCCGCTCTGCTTTCTTCGTATGTTTGGCGTGGACAGGTATACAACAACGATGCGGTGCTGCAACCGCAGATCACAGTGTCGCATTATGCTTTTACCTTCAACGTCTGGGGTAACTACAACCTCGCCGGCAAGGATTCCAGCGGCGTTTCCAGCGATTTTTCCGAAATCGACTTCTCGCTGGCCTACGATGTGCCGTTCAACGTGAGCGATATGGCGGTTTCCGTTGGTGCCATCCACTACACCTTCCCGAACACACCCGCCTCAGCCGGACCCGGCGCACAAGAATCGACCTCCGAGCTGTTCGTCAGCGGCACCATCACCACGTTCGAAGACCTCGTCGTGCCGGTCATTCCGTCCGTGACGATCTTTGGCGATGTGGACGAAGTGAAGGGCACGTATGTGCTGTTCGATGTCAACGCACCGTATGCCATCAGCGACTATCTGCAGGTCACGGCCGGCATTTCCGCAGGGTACGGCAACACGTCCTACAACGATGGCTACTTCCCGAATGGAACACCCTCCACGCAGGATGCCGGCTTCAACGACTACAACTTCTACGGTGTCGTCGACTACGAAGTGTACGACAACGTAACGGTTTCCGCGAGCATGACCTACACCATGCTCGAAGGTGGCGCGATCGAAGACGCGGCGCGCAACATCTACGACGCCAAGGAAAAATTCTGGGGCGGCTTCAACGTAGCCTACGATTTCTAATCGAAGTCAAGGCAACCGAAAGCGCCCCGGTCGACGGGGCGTTTTTTTTGGTTTGGTCGCGTTGGCGCAAATCGCTAGACTCTGCCGAATTTTTAATCAACCCGAGGGGGATACCCATGAATGAACTGCTGAACCTGCTGAAGCAAAACGCACTCGAATCTCCGGACAACCTGGCCAAGATGCTGGGGATCACCGCCGACGAAGTGAAGAAACAGATCGCCGACTACGAGAAGGAAGGCGTCATCCGCGCCTATCAGGCCATCGTCAACGAGGAAAAGCTCGATGCCTCGCTGGTCACGACCGTCATTGAGGTCAAGGTGACACCGGAAAGCGAAGGCGGCTTCGACCGGATTGCCGACCGCATCAGCCGGTTCCCCGAGGTGGAGGCGGTCTACCTCATGTCGGGTACGTTCGACCTGCTGCTGTTCATCAAGGGCCGCACCATGCACGAGGCCGCCAGTTTCGTGAGCGAAAAGCTGGCCACGATGAAGGGCGTTACCTCGACCGCTACGCATTTCATGATGAAAACCTACAAGCAAAACGGCATTCTCATGCATACGAAGGACGATAATGAACGACTCAAAGTCTCTCCATAGTCGGATAGCCAAGACGGTCCGGGAGATTCCCCGTTCCGGCATCCGCGACTTTTTCGAGATTGTCAGTACCCGCGAGGATGTCATCAGTCTAGGCATTGGCGAGCCCGATTTCGTGACGCCGTGGCACATCCGCGAAGCGGCTACGCTGGCGCTGGATCGCGGGGTCACCAGCTATACCTCCAACATGGGGTTACTGGCCTTGCGCCGCGGTATTTCCCAGTATGTGGAAAAGAAGACCGGCATCGGCTATCGTCCCGAGGACGAGGTGCTCATCACCGTGGGCGTCAGTGAAGGACTCGATCTGGCCATCCGTGCGCTGGTCGAGCCGGGCGACGAGGTGATCTACCATGAGCCGAGCTATGTCTCGTACAATCCGCTGATCCAGTTCGCCTATGGCAAGCCAGTGGCCATCCAGACGAAGAAGGAAAACGGATTCCGCCTGACCCGCGAGGAGCTGGAAGCCCATGTTTCGCCCAAGTCGAAGGTCTTGCTGCTGAACTATCCAAACAATCCAACGGGTGCCGCGCTGACCAAAAAGGACGTGGAGGATATCGCCGCGTTCGCCATCGAGCACGATTTGATCGTGTTGACGGACGAAATCTACGACGAGCTCACCTACGACCGTGAACACTACAGCATCATTTCGGTGCCGGGTATGAAGGAGCGTACCATCTACCTGCATGGCTTCTCCAAGGCGTGGGCTATGACTGGCTGGCGCATGGGCTTTACGTGTGCGCCGCCCGAGCTGACCGAAGCCATGATGAAGATTCATCAGTATACCATGCTCTGCGCACCGATCCTCAGTCAGGAAGCCTCCATCGAAGCCCTTAAGAAAGCGGATGCCGACATTGCCTACATGAAGGCCGAGTACAAGAAGCGCCGCAATTTTATCCACGCCTCCTTCGAGCAGATGGGCATTCCCTGTGTGTATCCCGATGGGGCTTTCTACGCCTTCGTCGATATCAGCCAGTTTGGTATGACCTCCAAGGAGTTTGCGTTGCAACTGCTCGATGAGCAGAACGTGGCCTGCGTACCCGGCACCGCCTTCGGCCCCTGCGGCGAGGGTTTCATCCGCTGTTCCTACGCGACGGCCATGGATGACATCAAGGAAGCCATGGTGCGCATCGCCCGTTTCATCGAAAAACTCTAACCGTTTAAACGGAGAATCCGGGCAGAATGATTTAGTGGCAGAATAATCCTTGGTTACAGGTTTCCGGGAAAATCATTCTGCCACCAAATTATTCTGCCTAACTAAACATGTCCAATGGCACTCGAGAGCTGGTGGTGTTTCCGACGGAGCTGGCGTTGCGCCGTTTCCAGCAGGAGCAGGCGATGGAGCACGGGTGGGTCGATGTCTCCGGGCATCTGACGATCGCGCGCCTGCGCAAGCTTTGCCTGCCGTATGCCCCGCTCAAAGGCCGGCGCATGAGTTCCGCCACCCAGCTGCTGGTACGCAACGAAGTGGTGGAGTTGGCGCAGGGGCATTTCGATGGGCAGGGCACCTTGGGCGAACTTTCGAATACGGCGTTGTCCGAGGTGCTGGACCAACTGGTCAAGGAACTGTCATCGCTGCCCGGTGCAACCCGGCGCATCGTTGACTGGATGCTCGATCAACCCCACGGAAAAAAACTAAACCAGCTGGGCACCTTGTTCAGTATTTGGCGCACGCGCGTTAGCCAGCAGGGATTGGCGGATGCGCTCGATGTCAACCACGCCATCCTGAAGTTGCTGCAGGGTGGTCGTGAAAAATGGCCGCCCTTGCTGCGCGATGCCAAGCAAATCACCTTTCGTTCCGTGCGATGGTTCAGTCCGTTCGAGGAAGCCTGCGTCACGGCCCTGAACCATAAGATGAAACTACGCATCGAGTCCGCGCTGCCACCAGCCCATGCCGAAGCGGCCTCCGACCGGATGGGGCAGCGTGTCCGTTCCGAAATCATGGCGGAGCCTTGGGCCATGTGGGCGGAGGATCTGGGCGATGCCTTGGCCGTGGATAGTCCCGAGCTCCTGCAGATGGATGGCTTGGAGCGCATCGCTTTTTCCCGCTCATCCGGAGCCTACGGCGAAATCGAGGATATGGCGCGCCGCATCTGCTGGTTGCTGGAAACCGGGGAAATGGATCCCAGCCGGATTGCATTGGTCGTACCCAATGTGGGAACCGTGCAGGACATTATTCCCCATGTGTTTGGGCGCTTCCGGATTCCCTACTTTTTCCGTCGCGGCCGCCCGGTGCTCTCGTCGCCCTGCGTAAAGGCATTCCTTTCCTGGCTGGCGTTCCCGCTCCGGCCGGAGCGCGATGTCCTGATTGATCTCGTCCGCAACCCGGCTATCCGGTTCGATGAACGGGAAGCGGCGGTGAACCGGCTACGCAGCGCACCGCCCAATGTGGATGCTGCGTTGGTCGATGGCATGCACGCGACCGGATCGATCTCGATTGCTCAGGTTTCCGATATGCTGAAGAACCGGCTCGTTGAGCCGGCAGACCATTTCAACCAGGAAGCCCTGAATGCGGTCGGTGGGGTGCTGGAAGGCTTCAGCAGTTCGACATTGCCGCTCCGCGAGATGATCGATTTGCTCGAGGAATTGCTGGAGAACGCGACGGTCAAACCGCGAGACAGCCATGAACAGGGTGTTTGGATCCTCAATCCGCATGATGCCGTCGACCTCCATTTCGATGTGGTGTTGTTTGCCGGCCTCAACGAAGGCGAATTTCCTGCGGTTACCCAGCAGGATGCGCTGTTCAACGACGAGGAACGCCATCGGCTCCGCCGCCATCTTGAGGAACATGGCCGTGATTTGCCGGCGTTGGCCCTGCCCAAGGCCGATGTGCTTTATGCGCAGCAGTCGGTCCTGTTCCTGTCGGTACTCGGCTTGGCGCGCAAGCAACTCGTGCTTTCCTACCAGTCCACCGATCAGGAAGGGAACGAAAGAAGCCAAAGTGAATATTTTCGAAAGCTGTGGAATCTGGCGGGTTGGTGCGTGCAGGATCCGGTCGTGCCGGGGCCGTACGACCAGTGGCGCATCGATCGGCTGGGCGAAGACAGTCTGTTCTGCAGGCATCTGGCCAAACAGCAGTCGACTCCATCCGTGGACCGTCAGCCCATGCCCGGCGAATCGTTTCTGAGCATCGTGCCCTTACCCTTGTGCCGCGCAGCGGACGAAGCGTTACAGGCGGCGGTGCAGGGCTGGCCGGCGGACTGCGAATCGGCATCCGTAACGCCGGCATCCCGCCTGCATACCCTTGAGCATCTGGTGGAAATGCTGCGCATCGAAGCGGAGCGGGACGCCTTTATCGACACGCCGGTCGGCGAGCGCAGGCCGTCCATCTATTGCGGGCATATCGCGGCTTTGAAACATAAGGTCAACGATTGGCTGGATTCGAAGCAGGAGCTGAGTCCCACGGCGTTGGAGAAATTGGCGCAGTGCCGCTATCTCTTCCTGCTCGAAAAGGTGTTTGGACTGCGGGATGAGCGCATGGCTGACGATACGCCCGACCCCATGATGCGCGGTTCGCTGATCCATTCCATCCTGCATGAGATCTATCTATCGATTGCTAACGGCGAATCCGGTATCGATGTGCCCCGCCAATGGGCGGTTAAGACGGCGGCGGGCTGGTGCCGGCGCAACGAGGGTGGAGTGGATGCCATTCCGCTTGCGGTTTTCCTGCCGGACCGGGAGGCCGAGTATGTCGGCTTTGCCCGCATGCTCGCCGAAAAGCGGATGGACCTTGCGGGTTTGGGCCATCCGGGTGTTTGGGCGGCGGAGCGGGCCAAGGTGTTGGAGCAGGTGCTTAACTTTGTCCGCTTGGACGCCCAGACCTGCGAAAAGGAAAACCGTTTCCCCGCATTGTTTGAGTATCTGTTCGGCGGTGAATCCGCTGTCGAGGTTGGAGCGTTGCGGTTGAAAGGAACCGTTGACCGCATCGATTTAGTCTTTGCCGGGACCGGCGCGCTGGAGAAGGTGCGGGTGCTCGACTACAAGGGTTCCAGCCGCGCCTTGAAAAACCCGGATGAATACTTCGAGGAAATCCGGCGCAACCTCGACTGCCAGTTGCCGGTCTATGCCTTTGCCGCCCAGGAACGGTTCTTTGGCGAATCCAATACGGGCCCTGCCAATGCCCTAACGGAGGCGGGCTACCTGTTTTACGAGCGCAAGCTGGCCGACGTTGTTGCCAAATCCAGGAAGAGTCTGGTTGCCATGGACGAGCCCGGGCTGCTGGATGCTTTCCTCGAAACCCTCCGCAAGAACATTGATCTGTTAAAAGAAGGGGATTTTTCTGTCGATCCCCTTATCGCCTCCTATAATGATTACGAGTCGATTTGTCGGACCACGGCGGTAGCTCGCGATGACCTGGGTTAGCAACGGATGCAGGAAAAGCATCTAATCCATGCGTCGGGGATACTCGCTGTTTTTTCTGCATTCATTGTGAACAAAAACCAATAGGAGGATGGGATGGAAATTAAACTTAAATTTTTCGGAGCGGCCAAGAACGTTACAGGATCGTGCTATTTTCTTGAAGCAAACGGGGTACGGATGCTGGTGGACTGCGGGCTCTATCAGGAGCGCGACCTCAAGCCACGCAACTGGGCCGACTTTCCCGTTCCTCCGAATACCATCGATGCCGTTTTGCTGACCCATGCCCACCTCGACCATTGCGGCCGCCTGCCCAAGCTGGTGAAGGAAGGCTTCAAGGGTACGGTTTATGCCACGGCGGCGTCGGCCGAGATCGCCAACATCATCATGCTCGATTCCGCCCACATCCAGGAAGAGGACATCAAGCACAAGAAATTGCGCCACGAACGTTCCGGCAAGAAGAGCCCTTTCCCGTACGAGCCGCTCTACACGATGGAGGATGCGCAAAAGGTCAACACGCTGTTCAACAAAGTGAAGTACAACACGAAGGTGCCGATCGGCGAGGGGATCACGGCGGAATTCCGCGAAGCCGGCCACGTATTCGGCTCGTCGTCGATTCGCGTCGAGGTGGAGCAGGGCGGGGAAAAACGCACGATTCTGTTCTCGGGCGATGTGGGCCGTTGGGACCTGCCGATCATGCGCGATCCCTTCCAGTACGAGCATGCCGACTATGTGCTGATCGAATCGACCTATGGTGACCGGACGCATGGCGAGGTGGCCGATATTCCCGGCGAGCTGGAGCGCATCATCAACGAAACCCACGAGGCCGGCGGCAACGTGGTGATTCCCAGTTTTGCGTTGGAGCGCACTCAGGAGCTGCTCTACCACCTGAACAACCTGCTGAAAGAGGACCGCATTCCACATCTGGTGGCCTTTGTGGATAGTCCGATGGCGATTAAGATCACCGATGTATTCAAGAAGCATCCCGAGCTGTTCGACGAGGAAACCATGGAGCAGGTGCGCGCCGGGGACAAACCGTGCGACTTTCCCGGCCTGACCATGTCGAGCTCGGTCGACCAATCAAAGTCGATCAATCACATCAAGGGCACGGCCATTATCATCGCCGGTTCGGGAATGTGTACCGGTGGCCGTATCAAGCACCATCTCAAGAACAACATTGACCGGCCAGAAAGCACGATTCTGTTTGTTGGCTACCAGGCATTCGGCACGCTGGGCCGCATCATTCTCGATAAGCCCGAAACCGTCCGCATCTTTGGTGAAGAGCATCCGGTCCGCGCACGCATCGAACGCATTGGCGGTTTTTCCGCCCACGCCGACCAGAACGAGCTGTTCCGCTACCTCTCCTCCATCAAGGAACCACCGCGCAAGGTGTTTATCACCCACGGCGAAGAATCGGCCGCCGCCGCTTTCCAGCAGTTCCTGAAGGAAAAGACCGGCTGGACCTGCGTCGTTCCCGAATACGAGCAGGAAGTGCAGTTGGATTAAGCATCTACAAGGAGACCTTCATGAAAGCCAGCAGGATATCGATTGCAGTCGTTTTGATGGTGGCCTTGGGCCTGGTTGGTTGCGGGCACCGGGAAGGAACGGCGCAACCGCCGAAGGCTAAATCGGCCACGGTCCAGTTTCGCCGCGACATTCTCGGGGCCAGCAGGGAATTACCGGTGCCGCCGACGACGGATGTTCAAAACGGGGCATCGGTCAGCGTATCCGGCAAACTGCTGAAAGTGAATAGGGAGTGGGTGGTTCTGGAGCAGGACAAGAAGGTGCTGTGGATTCCGCGGGACAACGTTCTGCTGATCAGGATCAACTAGCAGCATCAGGGCTACGGCTCAAGAGCGGCAATACCTTGCCGGGATATGAAGGGATTCCGGCCAAGTCCCGCAATAGCATGAAAAAGGCGCTCCGGATGGAGCGCCTTGCTAATTTCCCCTTGCTATCACCCAATTCGATTACTTGCCCAGTCCCTTCGGCTGGCTCAGGACAGGCAGTCGGCCATGTCGGCTTCGACCGTAGTGGTGGGAGCAATGTTGAAGTTTTCAACCAGCACATTGAGCACGGTCGGGGTGATGAACGCGGGCAGGCTGGGGCCCACCTTGATGTCCTTGATGCCGAGGTGCAGCAGCGTCAGCAGGATGCAGACGGCCTTTTGCTCATACCAGGAGAGCACCATGGAGAGCGGCAGGTCGTTGACATCGCACTCAAACGCGCCGGCCAGAGCCACGGCGATCTGGATGGCGGAAAAGGCATCGTTGCACTGGCCGATGTCGAGCAGGCGCGGAATGCCGCCGATGTCGCCGAAATCGAGCTTGTTGAAGCGGAACTTTCCGCAGGCCAGTGTGAGGATCGCGCAATCATCCGGAACGGCTTCGGCAAAGTCGGTGTAGTAGTTGCGCCCGGGTTTGGCGCCGTCGCATCCGCCGATCAGGAAGAAATGCTTGAGGGCTCCGCTCTTGACGGCGTCGACGACCTGCGGGGCCACGCCGAGAACGGCGTTGTGGCCGAATCCGGTGAGGATGGTCTTTTCGGGTTCGGTTTCTGCGAATCCTTCGGCTTCGAGGGCGGCTTCGATGACCGGGGCGAAATTGCCGTCGGAAATGTGCTGGACGCCGGGCCATTGGACCAGACCGGAGGTAAAGATGCGGGCCTTATAGTTTTCCTTCGGCTTCTGGATGCAGTTGGTGGTCATGAGGATCGCGCCGGGGAAGGCTTCGAATTCCTTGCGCTGGTCCTGCCAGGCACCGCCGTAGTTGCCGACGAGGTGCTTGTATTTCTTCAGTTCCGGATAGCCATGGCACGGCAGCATTTCGCCGTGGGTGTAGATGTTGATGCCCTTGCCTTCGGTCTGCTTGAGCAGCAGCTCGAGGTCCTTGAGGTCGTGGCCGGAAACGAGGATGGCCTTGCCTTCAACCGGCGTGATGCGGACCGGGGTGGGGACGGGGTGGCCGTAGGTGCCGGTGTTGGCGGCATCGAGCAGGCCCATGACGGTCAGGTTGACTTCGCCGGTCTTCAGCGCGTAGCCGACGAGCTCGTCGACGGTCGGAGCCGGATTGAGCAGGAAAGCGAGGGCTTCGTGGAAGAAGGCGAAGACGGAGTCGTCTTCCTTGTCGAGGACATAGGCGTGGTCGGCATAGGCGGCCGTGCCCTTCAGGCCGTAGAGGATCAGTTCCTGCAGGCCGGTGATGTCTTCGCCGAGGGTGGCCATGCGGCTTTCGATACCGACCTGTTCGCCCTGGGAGATGAGACCGTCGAGGTCGTTGGGCAGTTCCCATTCACCGCCGAGTTCCTTGAGCAGGGCCACGCCGCGGGAAATAATACCGGCAATATCGTTGGCGTCGAAGTTGACGTTGGTGACGGTGGTGAAGAGTCCTTCCATGACGAAAAGGTCGGCCTCGCGGGTGGTTTCGCCGATCTGGCGCTTGGCGTGGGCCTTTTCGGAAATCTTCTTGCAGACCTGGACAAGCAGATCCTGCAGGGCGGCGGTTTCGGGGTCCTTGCCGCAGACGCCGAACGAGGTACATCCGGTGCACTGGCTGGTTTGTTCACATTGATAGCAGAACATATTCATGGTTCATCTCCTGGTTGGTTGTTGTTCAAATGATGTCGCCATTATGCACATCCACGACGCCCAAACCTTGATGCGCGTCAAGAAGCGTAAAAAAACGGAAAAAGATTAGGAAGCGGAAATGCCCCGGCAACGGGACTGCGGGTTGCACGTTGTGGTTTCCGTCCCTTGGGTTGCGGAACCACCGATGGACGCGCAGCTCCCGTTTGTTGCCCAATGTGCGGAACACTTGACCTTCGGGCGGGCCTTCGCTAGCTTGTGCGCTCGTTTTGTAGGGGACTGTGAGTTCCGCTGAAATGACGCAATTTTATGAACGATCTTAGTTTAATCCGAAATTTTTCAATCATCGCCCACATTGACCACGGGAAATCGACGCTGGCTGACCGTATGCTGGAACTGACCCAGACGGTGGAGCAGCGCAAGATGAAGGAGCAGTTGCTCGACTCGATGGATCTCGAGCGCGAGCGCGGCATTACCATCAAGGCCCATCCCGTTACGATGAAATACAAGGCCAAGGATGGAAAAACCTATACCTTCAACCTGATCGACACCCCCGGCCATGTGGACTTTTCCTACGAGGTTTCCCGCAGTCTGCAAGCCTGCGAAGGGGCGATTCTCGTGGTGGATGCGGCTCAGGGCGTGGAGGCCCAGACGGTATCCAACACCTACCTGGCCGTGGAGAACGGGCTGGAGATCATTCCGGTGCTCAACAAGATCGAAATGCCCAATGCCAATGTCGACGAGGTTTCCCAGCAGATCGAGGACATTCTGGCGATCGAAGCCACCGACGCGTTGCAGGTTAGCGCGAAGAAGGGGATCGGGATCGAAGCCGTACTCGAAGCCGTGGTGGAGCGCTTCCCTGCGCCAAAGCCAGCCAAGGATCAACTGACCCGTGCCTTGGTGTTCGACTCGAAATACGATGCCTTCCGCGGGGTGGTGGTCTACATGCGGCTCTTTTCGGGCTCGCTTAAGCCGGGCGAAAAAATCCGTGTCATGAGTTCCGGACGGGACTACGAAATCAAGGAAGTCGGCGTTTTTACGCCCGAGATGAAGAAATGCAAACACCTCGACGAAGGCGAGGTGGGCTATGTGATTGCCAACATGAAGGATGCCTCGGAAATCCAGATCGGCGATACGCTTACGCTGGCCAAGAACCCGGCCGAGGATCCGCTGCCCGGCTTCAAGGAAATCCATCCGATGGTCTTTTCGGGTATCTATCCTGTTGAAACCAGCGACTATGAAAAGCTCGGCGCCAGCATGGACAAGTTGCGCCTCAACGATGCCTCGTTCACCTTCCAGGCCGAATCGTCCATCGCGCTGGGCTTCGGCTTCCGCTGCGGTTTTCTGGGATTGCTCCATATGGAAATCATCATGGAGCGCCTTCGCCGCGAGTTTAATCTGGACATCATTTCCTCCTATCCCAACGTGGTCTACCGCGTCGTGCAGAAGAACGGCGAGACGCTGGAGGTCGACAACCCGATGCATCTGCCGGATCAGACGTTGATCGAGCAAATCGAGGAACCGATGATCAACGCCACCATTATTACGCCCACCGACTACATGGGTGAAATGCTCCAATTGGTGATGGAACGGCGCGGCGAGATCACCAAGACCGACTCCATCGACGCCCATCGCGTCATGCTGACCTGCTACCTTCCGCTCAACGAAGTGCTGATCGATTTCTATGACCGCCTGAAAACCATTTCCCGCGGCTATGCCTCGATGGACTATGAATACGCCGATTACCAGGCATCGGACCTGGTGCGGATGGATATCATGATCCATGGCGAAGTGGTGGATGCGTTTTCGAGCATCGTTCACCGCTCGAAAGCGGAATACCGCGGACGCCAGATGTGCAAGTCGCTGCTCGACGTGATTCCCCGCCAGGCGTTTGCCGTGGCCCTGCAGGCGGCGGTCAATGGCAAGGTCATCGCGCGCGAAACCATCCGGGCCTATCGCAAGGATGTAACGGCCAAGTGCTACGGTGGCGATATTAGCCGCAAGCGCAAGTTGCTTGAACGCCAGAAGGAAGGTAAGAAGAAACTCAAGGCCATCGGCAAGGTGAACATTCCGCAGGAGGCATTCATTGCCGTCCTGAAAACCAACAACCAGTAAGGGCGGGGCAAACACGAAGACACGAGGCGCACGAAGGATGAAACTTGGGCTTCTTGGTGCCTTAAGCAAAGCGGGTGTTTTTTAATTTCCGGAGTTCATGATGATCGAGTTTTTTAAGCAGCGGAAGATGCGCAAGCAATTGAAGGAATACTTCAATGCCGCGCGGCATGCACGGCACATGCGCGAGGATATTGCCGACCCGAAGGACCTCGAGGCTCTGGGCAAGGCGGAGCAGGCCGTCCGGGATCTCCACGCCTCCGGCCAGGGCGGTCTTGAAAAAGCGGTGGAAGCCCTGGGCGAAGCGACGGACCGTGTGTATCCCATGTCCTACCGCAGCGGCATGCGCGAAAACGTGGAGGTCGTGATTGTGGCCCTCGCCGCCGCCATGGCCATCCGGGCCTTTTTCTTCCAGCCGTTCAAGATTCCGACCGGCTCGATGCAGCCGACGCTCAACGGCATCACGACCGAAGCGCAGGAGGGGGCCGGGCTTATGGATCGCCAACCGCTGAAGTTTGCCAAGTGGCTGGTCACCGGCACCTCCTACAAGGAATACCGGGCCAAGGTGTCCGGCGCAGTCGTCCCGATTCGCCAGGCGGACGGAAGGTGGGCCAATGTTGCCCGTTACGGCGACAAGTATGTCATGAATATTGGCGGCACCCTGCACAAGTTTCCCGTCTACATGGGGGAACGCTTTTCGTTCAAGAACCACTACAACGAAGGCGATATCATCGTCAGTGCCAATGTGATTGCCGGCGACCATATACTGGTCAATAAAATGAAGTACAACTTCATGAACCCTGACCGCGGGGACATCGCGGTCTTCGACACGCGTCACATCGACCATCCCGATGTCCGCAAAGATACGTTCTACATCAAGCGCATGGTGGGCCTGCCCAACGAAAAGATCCAGATCCGTGATGGTCGGATTGTGGCCGACGGCAAGGTGGTGTCCGATCCGCCGGTCTTTGAGAAGATCGCCACCGATCCGGACTATGACGGCCATGTTCTGGCTACCTACATGCCCGGTCGCCCCGCGCCGAAGCTGTACAGGGAGTCCGATGTGTTGGCGCTGGGCGCAGATGAATACCTAATGCTGGGGGACAATACGACCAACAGCGAGGATGGGCGCTATTTCGGCGCGGTGCTGCGCGAGGATTTCCAAGGACCGGCCATGTTTGTCTATTGGCCCTTCCGCGAACACTGGGGAACGGTTCAGTAGAATCGGCGATTTTTGCGGGATTTGCTGGTTGACTTAGCAACCGCCCTCGCTATTATCCGACTCTTCTTTTCCAGAAACAGGAACAAATTTGACTAAACGGAGTGATTTAATATGCCGAATCTGAAAAGCGCCAAGAAGAGAATGCGTCAGAACGTTGTGCGCCATGACCGCAATGTACAGGTCCGCACCCGCATCAAGACGGCCCGCCGTGTGATGATGGAAGCCATCGCGGCCAACGACGCGGAAAAGGGTGCCGAAGCGTTGCGTACGTACAGCTCGGTCCTCGATAAGGCCGCCAAGGTAGGTGTGATCAAGAAGAACACCGCTGTTCGTCGGAAGACGAATGCCGCCAACGGCCTGCGCAAGATTGCTTCCGCCTAGTAACGGAGCGCAAATCGCATGAAAAAGCCCGCCATTGAGCGGGTTTTTTTTTGTGCTACGCGTCGGGAGCGATAGAGCGGTAACCGAATCGAGAGCGAGAACGAAAGGGGCGCTCACCACTGCTCAATCAGATCGTCGAGCATGTATTTGGCGATTTCGGCCGTGGCGGCGGGCAGGGCGTCGCGCTTGGCGGATGTCAGGTCGGACTGGAAGGGTACGGTGGCTTCGCCATAGGAATCCGAACTCGCAATGACCTGTCCGGTATCAGCGCGTTTCAGTACGGCATGGCCGGTTACACGCAGTCGGTAGAGTTGCGGGGTGGTACGTTTGCGGTCGGTGTAGGCAATGGGGGTCAGCTTATATTTCGTAAGCGTCACTTCGATTGTCCCGTCGGGAAGGTCGCCGGCGTTGGCCAGCTTCAAGCGGCCGTCGAACTGGATACGTTCGCGCAATGCGTGGGTTACTTGGAGTTCAATGGCGGGTTCATCGGTTTGGTTGATGATCGGTGACAGGGAAACGGTCTCAATGCCTGCCGGGCGCGCGTTGCCCAGCTGGTATCCCATGCATCCGGCCAATAGCAAAACCATGGCGCTACTTGCGAAAATACGGACTCTTCTTGTCATGATGTCATCCTGCTGAAAAGAGAAACTGTCCCAGAAAAAATCGATTTGTCAAAGCTTGATTCCCGCAGGCCCCATGCTTAGTGTGACGCCCTGTTTTCAACCCCAACCAACCGAGAGGAAATGATGAAGAAGGTACTGATTCCGACCAAGCTGGACAGCATTGCCCGCGAAACCCTGAACAAGCACGGCAACTATGAGGTCATTCAGGACGACTCCTCGGATCTCGCTTCCCTGGCCTCTCAGCATCCTGACACCTATGCCTTGATTGTGCGCTCGGAAAAGGTGACGGCCGACATTATCGATGCGCTCCCCGCACTGAAAGTGGTCATCCGTGCCGGCGCGGGCTACAACACCATCGATACAAAGCATGCGCGGTCAAAGAATGTCGACGTCATGAACACCCCCGGCGCGAACGCCAATGCCGTCGCCGAAGAGGTGATTGCCCTCATGCTGGCCGATGCCCGCCACGTGGTGCCTGCCGATGCCTCCACTCGCGAGGGCAAGTGGGAGAAGAAAAATTTCATGGGCAAGGAGCTTACCGGCAAGACGGTCGGTATCGTCGGTTTCGGCGCGATCGGCCAGCTGGTGGCCAAGCGCCTGACCGGTTTTGAGGTCAAGATCCTGGCCTATGACCCCTTCCTGTCCGATGAGCGCGCGCGCGACCTCAAGGCCGAATCCGCGGAACTGACCGATATCTTCGAGAAGTGCGACTATGTTTCGCTGCACATGCCGGAGAACGATGAAACCCGCGGCATTATCAACAAGTCGTTGCTGGCCCGCATGAAGAACGGCGCCACGCTGATCAACTGCGCCCGCGCCGGCATCATCAACGAAGACGACCTGCGTGCCTTGAAGGCCGACAAAAAGCTTCGCTATCTCAACGATGTCTACCCGAAGGATGAAGCCGGCGCGAAGCCCATTGCCGACGTTGCG
The DNA here is from genome assembly GCA_050306215.1 of Pontiella sp. GTDB lineage: Bacteria > Verrucomicrobiota > Kiritimatiellia > Kiritimatiellales > Pontiellaceae > Pontiella. The sequence continues at coordinate 11,190 of JBNLGU010000003.1, read as the reverse complement.
GACATCATGTTACCGCATCTGGGTGCCAGCACCACCGAAGCCAACTTCAACGCGGCCCTGCGTTCCGCCACCCAGCTCATCGGCTATGACGACAAGGGTATTGCCTCCTATGTCGTGAACCGCGATGTTCCGGAAGGCTTGGACAAGGCCTACAGCGAACTGGCCTTCGCCTTGGCGCACCTGTGCCGCGGCATTGCCGGCGGCAACAAGCAGATGAAGCTCATCGAAACCAGCTTCTATGGCGACCTCGCCAAGTTCGGCGACTGGCTGCTGGTGCAGATCGTGGCCGCGCTCAGCGACGACTTCGACCGCACCATGGGCTATGATACCGCCCTCGAATACCTCAAGGAAATGGGCGTGGAATACTTCAACCGCGAAACGGATGCCAGCAAGGGATATGGCAATTCGATTACGGTTGATGTTACCACGTCCGTCGATGCAGCGCACTTCCAGCGCATCAGCGTCCGCGGTACCGTGGCCGAAGGCAACATGATGATTTCGCGCATCAACGATTTCGACAAGCTCTACTTCGAGCCGGTCGGAACCGCCGTGCTGTTCATCTACAAGGACCGCCCGGGCGTCATCGGCCAGATCGGCAATGCCTTGGCCGAAGCCGGCGTCAACATCGACGACATGCGCAACCCGCACGATCCCTCCGGCGAAAACTCGCTGGCGTTGATGCAGGTCAGCGAAAAGATCGACGATGGCGTGATTGAGCAGATCGCCAAGCAGATCGACGCGCTCCACGCGTCCTGCGTGCATTTCTAGGTTGGAGAGCCGGGCTCTATCCTGGCCTTAGAGGCCGACACAATGTCGCTCCTCTATGAAAACACGAAAGGCTCCGATGGCTGATAAACGGAACAATCCGAAGCTATCGGAGCTTTTTTTTGTATTCTTGCGGATCAGCTCAATCACCATTGGCGGGGGCTACGTCATGTTTCCGCTACTCATGCGCGAGGTGGTGGACGAGCGGGAATGGCTTTCCGACGAAGAGATGGTCGACTACTACGCCCTCGGCCAGTCGATCCCCGGCATCATAGCCATGAATACCGTTACGCTGATCGGTTATCGCAAGCGGGGGGTGCCCGGAGCGTTGGCCGCCGCGGTCGGCATGGCGACGCCATCGCTGGTGGTGATTCTTTTGATCGCGGCTTTTCTCAGCCCGTATTTTGACCACCCGATGGTTCAGAAGGCCTTTGCCGGTATTCGCGCGGCTGTTGTGGCCATGATCGTCATGGCGCTGGTGCAGGTGGCGCGCAAATCCACCAATTCGGTCATGAAGGTCGCGATTGCAATCGCTTCCTTTGCGGCCATTGTCGGATGGCAGGTGCATCCGGTCTTGATGATCGTTACGGGCGGACTGCTGGGATTCCTGCTGTTCAGGCGGGAGGTGGCCGAATGAATGTATTCCTGCAGTTGGCGGTCTCTTTCCTTACCATCGGCATGGCGGCATTCGGCGGCGGGTACGCGGTTTTGTCGTTCCTGCAGCACGAGGTGGTGCGGCGCGGGTGGATGACGACCGAGCGCTTTGCCGATCTGATCGCTATTTCCCAAAGTACGCCCGGGCCGATCGCCATCAACCTGGCCACCTATGTGGGTTATGAAACGGGAGGTGTGCCCGGAGCGTTGCTTTCGACCATTGCGGTCTCTTTGCCGGGCATGGTGATGATGATGGTTTTCGCCCTGTTTTTCTTCCACTTTTACGAGCGGCCGGCCGTACAGGCGGTCTTCAAGGGGTTGCGTCCGGCCGTGGTGGGCCTGATTGCCGCCGCCGCATGGCATATAGGCAAGGTGGCCATTGGCACGAACTGGATTGCCGCGTTGATCGCCGTGACCTGTTGCCTCTGCATCGCCCGATGGAAGGTCCACCCTGTTTTTCTCGTGCTGGGTTCCGCCATCGCGGGGATGCTCTTTTTCTAAAAAAGCGGAACTACGAACTTCATTTCCTCTTCTTCATCGCCAGCAGATCGGCGTCGGCCGCTGCAACAAGGTTGTCGCAGGGAAGGGCGGCGATGCCGGCGGTGGCATTTCCCGCAATACGTTCGACAAACCGCTCCGCCTGTTCCCGGCTGGTTTCGGGAAGAATGACGGCAAATTCGTCACCGCCATGGCGGCAGACGATGTCGGCCTTGCGCGCGGTGGCTTTGAGCAGGTCCGCGAAATGCCGTAGGGCATCGTCGCCCGCTGGATGGCCTTGCGTGTCGTTAATGCGCTTGAAGTCGTCGAGGTCGAACAATACCAGGCTCAACTCGCGGTCGTAGCGTTTGGCGGCTTCGACATGGTCGGCGAGAGTGTCCTCGAAATAGCGGCGGTTGTAGAGTCCGGTCAGGGGATCGCGGGTGGCTTGCTCGGCCAGCGCCATGAATGCGATCCAGAGGGGGAGGTTGATCTCGGGGGGCTGGGGGGGCTTATTCATTTCCGATTTCCGATTTTTGATTTGCCGCTTCGCTGCCGTTGCTTCGCAACAGCCTCCCTGCGGGTCCGATTGGTGGAACTCAGTTGGCGTTGGCCTTTTCTCCTTAAAAGCGTCGCAGACCCGCAAATCGCAATTCGGCATTCTGAAATCAAAAATATGCTGCGAAGCTGCATTAGGGATGGAAGAAAAGCTTGGCGTAGGTATAGGCGATGAATTCCCCAATGACGGTTCGGACGCCTTCGCTGCAGGTATACCAATTGTGGGCGTCATAGGAAATGGGATCGAGGCAGGTTATGCCAACGCTGTAGTCCTTGCCTAAGGCTTTCTGGAAAAGCATGCGGCTGCGGCGGCCGTGCGGCCCGGCGGTGATAAGGTGTAGCTTGGTCGACTCGATATTGTAGGCCATGATGCCTTCCCGCATGGCGACAGCGGCCTGGTAGGTGCGGTCTTTCGTGTTGTCGTCCGCAACGGTAATGATGATTTCATCTTCAGGGACGCCCATTTTCATCAGGCGGGCGGCCGTCATTTCGGGGTAGGACTTGAATTCCTGGATGTAGCTTCCGGTCTCGATGGGTACGCCGGTGCAAACGATTTTGGAATAGTCGCCCTTCTTGTAGAGGAGTACGGCTTCATCCAGGGCAAAGTCGTGAATCCATCCCTCCACGACCATGACGCCGGAATGGGGGGGCTTGTCGGGAGCCAGAAAGGGGTAGAGCGAAAGGGAAAATGTGATGAAAAGGCCAATAAATGCGAGAAAAACAGCAAGCCATCCCAGCCAGGTCAGGCGGCGGCCCCGATATTCCTTGGTCAGTGCTAATCCCATACGGTGTTTATAGCACGCCGAGGGGGGTGGAAAAACAATAAACTTCTTGCGCAGAGGGGTTGACACACCTGCCCGCCTGCTATAACTTCCCCGACCTTGTGTTTGTACCAAACCGAGCAAGAGGACGTTTTAAATGAAAACTTTTATGCCCAAAGAGGCTGATATTACACGTGAATGGTTTGTCGTCGATGCGACCGACAAGCCGGCCGGTCGTCTGGCAGTGCTGATTGCCGACGTGTTGCGTGGTCGCAACAAGCCGACCTACACCCCGCATGTCGATACCGGTGCGTTCGTTGTTGTCGTCAACGCTGAAAAAATCAAGCTGACCGGCAACAAGGAAGAAAAGAAGATCTACCAGGATTTTTCCGGTTTCAACAGTGGCCTGAAGGAAACCAAGGCCAAGGACATCCGCGAAAAGAATCCGGAACGCATCATTGAACAGGCTGTAAAGGGCATGCTGCCGACCAACCGCCAGTCCCGCCAGACGCTCAAGCGTCTCAAGGTATATGCCGGCGCGTCGCATCCCCACGCCGCACAGCAGGTGCAGCCGCTGGAACTCAACTTCTAAGCAGGATAAATCATTATGGCAAAAGATACTCTGACATTTGCAGCGACCGGCCGTCGCAAGACCTCCGTTGCGCGCGTACGTGTTTCCGAAGGTTCGGGAACCATCACCGTAAACGGTCTGGAAGCCAACAAGTATTTCGATACCGCCCTTCAGCAAGAACTGCTTAAGAAGCCGTTCGAGACCGCCGGCGTGGTTGGAAAATACGACATCATCGCCACCGTCAAGGGCGGGGGAAAGTCCGGACAATGCGGTGCCGTGGTCCACGCGGTATCGCGCGCCCTTTCGTCTTCGGACGACGAGATGAAGGCTGTACTTAAGAAAGCCGGGTTCCTCAGCCGCGATGCGCGTATGAAGGAACGTAAGAAACCGGGTCAGCCGGGTGCCCGCAAGCGCTTCCAGTTCTCCAAGCGTTAATCGCTGGAAACTGCGACTGCAAAAGCCTCCCGGTGCCGGGGGGCTTTTTTCGTGTGCGCATACCCAAAATCCGACACGATTCATCAATCCACTCTTTTCATCAGCGTGAACGGGCTATAGATTTAAACAATCATTCTTAATCAGGGGGAACCCATATGTATACCGACATCCATATGCCGCAAGGCTTCGAGTGTGCAGGCATTTCCGCAGGGATCAAGGCGGGCGGCGTCAAGGACATGGCCTTGATCTTTTCCAATGTGCCCGCCACGGCCGCCGGCGTGTTTACGAAAAACCAGGTATGCGCGGCCCCGGTGAAGGTTTGCCGGGAACACCTGAAGCACGGCCAGGCGCGGGCCATCGTGATGAACAGCGGCATTGCCAATGCCTGCACCGGTTCCGCCGGGATGGTCGCCGCAAAGGATATGGCGGCCGAAACCGCACGCGTCATTGGATGCGAGCCGCAGGAAATCTTCGTCTGCTCGACCGGAAAGATCGGCCCGCAGCTTCCGTTGGATAAGATTATACCCGGCATCGGTAAACTGTTCGAAGCCGCCATCGTTGCCAATGTGCAGCAGACGGCCGAAGCGATGATGACGACCGATACGCGCCCCAAGGTTTCGGTTTCCGAGTTTGGCGTCGACGGCAAAGCCGTCAAGATCGTCGGGTTCGCCAAGGGCGCCGGCATGATCGAGCCCAACATGGCCACGATGCTTTCGTACATCACGACCGATGCGGCGGTGGAGCAGCATGCGTGGCAGGCGGCGCTGAAAAAGGCGGTGGATGCGAGCTTCAACCGGATATCCGTGGATGGGGACCAGAGTACGAACGATACGGTTTTGGCACTGGCAAACGGCGAGGCCGGTAATGAGCCTTTGACCGAAGCCTCGCAGGATTGGGCCGTGTTCTACCAGGAACTCGAAAAGGTCTGCTTCGAGCTGGCCATGATGATCGTACACGACGGCGAGGGCGCCGATAAGTTCGTGACGGTCAATGTGGCGGGTGCGGAAACCGATGCGGACGCCGAGCTGGCCGCGCGCGCCGTTGCCAATTCGATGCTCAACAAGACGGCGTGGGCCGGGACCTATCCCGATTGGGGCCGGATCATGGATTCGGTTGGCTACTCCAAGGCCCGGGTGGTCGAGGAAAAGGTGGACATTCATTATGACGAGACGCAGGCGGTCGTTAACGGCGTTCGGTCCGACGTGTCGCAGGAAAACCTGATTAAGGTGGTCTCGCAAACCGATTTTGCTATAAACATCAACCTGCACCTCGGGGAAGGCAAGGCCACGGTCTATACCTGCAACTGCACCGAGGAGTATGTGCGGATCAATTACTAGGTGGGGCGGCCGTCGCGCCAGGCTCAAGAGGGAGATTAATGGACAAGTTTATTGAAAAAGCATCGGTGTTGATTGAGGCATTGCCGTTCATCCAGCAATTCCGGGGCGAAACGGTCGTGGTCAAATTTGGCGGAAGCATCATGGAGAACGAAGCCGGCTACAGCCGCATCCTGCAGGATATCGCCTTCATGGAATGCGTTGGCCTGCGGCCGGTCGTGGTGCATGGCGGGGGCAAGGCGATTTCGCGGGCGATGAAGGAAAACAACATTGCGCCGAATTTTGTCCAGGGCTTGCGCGTGACGGACGAGGCGACGATCCGCGTGGTGGAACGGGTATTGAACCACGAGGTCAACCCTCATCTGGTTGAGATCATCCAGAATTGCCATGGCAAAGCGCGTGGCATTCACGGCGAAGACATTATCCGCGTTGAAAAGATGACCGGCATGGATCCGGATACTAAGGAGCCGCTGGATTGGGGCTATGTAGGAAAGGTCAAGAACGTGGATATCGAGCCGGTGCAGGCCTTCCTCCGTTCGGATATGGTTCCGGTGATTACACCCTTGGGCAAGGGGCCGGACAACCGGCTCTACAATATAAATGCGGATGATGCGGCGACGGCGGTGGCCTGTGCGTTGAATGCCCGCAAGCTGGTCTTCCTGACGGACGTGCCGGGCCTGCTGCGTGATCCGGAGGATAAATCGACACTCATCTCGTCGCTCCATTTGAGCGAGGTTGACGAGCTGATCAGCCGCGGCGTGATCGCTGGCGGCATGCTGCCGAAGATCAAGGGGATGGTTGGCGCTGTAAAGGCGGGGATCAAGAAGGCGCACATCATCGATTCCTCCATGCCGCATTCGTTGCTGCTCGAGCTGTTCACGAGCGAGGGTGTGGGAACGGAGATTACGGAGTAAGCTTTAACGGCTCGGTCGCATCAGACTGAACCGGGAGACAGAATTATGACAACAAACGAAATTGCCGAACTGCAAAAGCAGTATCTGATGTCGACCTATGCGCCTGGCATCGCGCTGGTGGAAGGGGCCGGCGCGCATGTGTGGGATACGGACGGGAATGAATATCTCGATTTTGTGTCTGGAATCGCGGTAACGAACATAGGGCACTGCCACCCGAAAATGGTACGGGCCGTGCAGGATCAGTTAGAAACACTCGTACACGTATCTAACCTCTACTTTAACGAAAAGCAACCGCTGCTCGCCAAGGCGCTGTCACAGCGGTCCGGTCTGCCCGGCGCCAAGTGCTTTTTCTGCAACTCAGGCGCCGAAGCCAATGAGGGCCTGATCAAGCTGGCGCGGTTGTGGGGCAGTGAGCATGGAAAATACGAGGTCGTGACCATGCGGCAGTCATTCCATGGCCGGACGCTGGCAACGCTGACGGCAACCGGGCAGGACAAGGTGCAGAAGGGCTTCGGGCCGCTGCCGGAAGGGTTTGCCTACGCGACGTTCAACGATCTTCAATCGGTGGAGGATGCGATCACTTCCAAAACGGCGGCGGTGCTGGTGGAGGCGTTGCAGGGCGAAGGCGGCGTTATCCCGGCGGATCAGGAGTTCTTGACCGGTTTACGGAAGCTGTGCGATGACCAAGGTATCCTCTTGCTTTGCGACGAGGTGCAGGCTGGTATGGGCCGGACCGGTAAATGGTTCGGCTTCCAGAACTATGGCATCCAGCCCGATGCCTTTTCGCTGGCCAAGGGGCTCGGCAACGGTTTCCCGATCGGCGCCATCGTGGCCGGCGAAAAACTGGCCAATGTATTCCAGCCGGGCCATCATGCCACCACGTTCGGCGGTACGCCGCTGGCCTGTACGGCCGCGTTGTCGGTGATCGATGTGATCGAAGACGAGCAGTTGCTGCAAAATGCCCTGGTGATGTCCGCCTATTTTGTCGAGGGGCTCTGCGAGATTGCGCTGAAGCATAAGCAGTGGATTGCGCAGGTTCGGGGTTTGGGCCTGCTTTTGGGGCTCGTGCTGGATGTGCCCGCGCTTGCCCTGCAGAAAAAGCTACAGGAAAAAGGATTGCTGACGATCGCCACGGCGGGCAATGTCCTACGTCTGCTTCCGCCGCTTAACGTGACGCAGTCGGAGATTGACCAGGCGCTACAATTGATCGGCGAAGCCTGCATGGAGTTGCATGAGGAAATGGCGGCGCAGTCGCCCAATCCCTGCCAATGCGGCATGGGGCAGTAGATTTAAACAAAGGAGAAGAAGAATGGCATATGATTTGACTGGAAAGGTTAAGGTAATCCAGGACGCGCAAACCTTCGCAAGCGGATTCACCAAGCGCGAGTTCGTGGTGACGGTGGAGGATGGAAAGTATCCGCAGGACATCTGTCTCGAATGCGTGCAGGACAAGGTAAGCATGCTCGACTCCATTCAGGTGGGTCAGGAGGTCACGGCAACCTTCGATATCCGTGGTCGTGAATACAACGGCCGCTATTTCAACAATCTGCAGGCTTGGAAAATCCAGGCGGGTGCGGCGACTTCAGCCGCCGATGACAAGCCGCCGGTTTCCGACAAGGATGTTCCGGCCGACTTCGACGAATACGAAGACGACATCCCGTTTTAATCTGGAAAGGATCAAAGAATGAAAGTGGTACTCGCTTATTCCGGTGGTTTGGATACCACCGTGTTGCTGACCTGGCTGCAGGAAAAATACAACGCCGAGGTCATCTGCTACTGTTCCAACGTCGGTCAGGAAGAGGAACTCGACGGGCTTGAGGCCAAGGCGCTCGAGCACGGTGCGGTCAAGTGCTATGTCGACGACGTGCAGGAGGAGTTCGCCAAGGACTACATCTTCCCGATGTTGCAGGCCAACGCCATCTATGAAGGCACCTATCTGCTCGGCACCTCCATCGCCCGCCCGCTGATTGCCAAGCGCATGATCGATATCGCCAAGGCTGAAGGTGCGGAGGCTATTTGCCACGGCGCCACCGGCAAGGGCAACGACCAGGTGCGCTTTGAGCTGACAGCATATGCGCTCAAGCCCGATATCAAGGTCATTGCCCCGTGGCGCATGCCCGAGGATTTTCCCTTCCAGGGCCGTCCCGACATGATTCAGTATCTTGAAGAGAAGGGCATTCCATGTTCCGTATCCGCCTCCAAGCCCTATAGCATGGACCGCAACATGCTCCACATCAGCTTCGAAGGTGGCATCCTTGAGGATCCGTGGAACGAACCGGACGAAAACATGTGGTGCATGACCAAGCCACTCAGTCAGGCTTCCGATGATCCCGAATATGTCGAGATCGAGTTTGAAAAAGGCATCCCGGTCGCCGTCAACGGCGAAAAGCTCAGTCCGGCGGCATTGGTCAAGAGGCTGAATGCCCTCGGTTGCGAACATGCCGTCGGCCGCATCGATATTGTTGAAAACCGCTACACCGGCATGAAGGATCGCGGCGTGTATGAAACGCCCGGCGGAACCATCCTGCATCACGCGCACCGCGCGCTGGAATCCATCACGATGGACCGTGAGACGATGCATCTGCGTGATTCGTTTATTCCGAAATATGCCGAGTTGGTCTACAACGGCTACTGGTTTGCCCCCGAACGCGAAATGCTGCAGGCCGCCATTGGAAAGAGCCAGGAAACGGCCACCGGCACGGTCCGCGTCAAGCTGTTCAAGGGCGGCGTTCACGTCTGCGGTCGCAAGTCGCCGTATTCGCTTTACGATCCCAGCATCGTCAGCTTCGACGAAGCGGGCGGCTACGACCAGTCCGACGCCACCGGCTTCATCAAGCTCAACGCCTTGCGCCTGCGGGTGCTGGCCTCGATGAAGAACAAGGCGTAGACGAAGTGACTATACGTTAGAAAAGGGCTTTCCCTCGTGGAAGGCCCTTTTTTGTTAGCTCAACGGCAGAGAAATAGTGAAGGTGGTGCCGCGTCCGGGGGCGGATTGAACCGAAATCTGCCCGCCGTGGGCTTCGACGAGGCTTTGGACGATGGAGAGTCCGAGCCCGGCACCGCCTTGTTCGCGGGAACGGGATTTGTCGACGCGGTAGAAGCGTTCAAAGATGTGGGGAAGATGTTCTTCGGGAATGCCTGTTCCCTGGTCGGCGATATCAATTGCGGCGGTGTCGCCGTCTTCTCTCAAGAAAACGCACAGGGGGCATCCTTGTGGATTATGCTGCACGGCGTTGGCCAGCAGGTTCGTCACGATCTGGTGGATGCGCTCCCGGTCGATTTCGGCCATCAGCGGTTTGTCCGTGCCTTTAAAATCAACGGGATGCTTGGCCGACAGCAGCGAGGCGGAATCGACGGCGCCGGAAAGAACGGTATTCAGGTCGCACCGGATTTTGGACAGGGCATTTTCCCGGCTATCGATGCGGGTAAGCGTGAGTAGGCTGTTGGCCATGGTTTTCATGCGCTGTCCGGCGCGTAGGCAGGCCTCCAAAACTGTTTTGTATTCTTCCGTGGTGCGGTCGCGTTTCAAGGCGGCCTGCGTCTGGGCGATGACCACGGCGATGGGGGTGCGCAGTTCGTGGGAGGCGTCGGCGGAAAAGCGCTTCTGGGTTTCGATGGCTTCGTCGAGATGGTCGAAGGTTTCGTTGAGGGTATGGGCCATGCCCGCCAGTTCGTCGGGTGCATCGGCCAGTTGAATGCGGCTGCTGCGCTCGCCGGAGGCGATCTGTTCGGCGGTCCGGCTGATCTCCCGGATCGGATGGATCGCTTTCCCAATGATCAACAGGCCGCCGAAAAAGCCGATGAGCATAATGGACAGTCCAACCAGGATCAGTTGCAGGCGGGTGTCGGCCATGGTCTTGTTCAGCGGGGCGAGGGGATAGCCCATGACGATCGCAAGTCCGCCCGGCTGTCGCTTGACCAGTTCACGGAAATCATTCCGCGAAATCAGGCCCTGCTCTTCCGGATGCCGGACATAATCGCTGAAGGAGCGACCAGCGGGAACGGCACCGTAGCGATTCCGCTCGACTCCCCGCGGGTCGATGATCACCACATACCGGCCTTGCGCGGCAAGTCCATCCAGATACGTTTTCCCCTCCTTGATGATAGGGGTGCGGACGGCAGTCTGGCGCATATCGTCTCTGGCTGTAAAGGGGCCGTTCATCGAGCCTTGCTCATTGGGCTCCATTCGCAACGGTTCGTTTCTGGGGGGGGCAACGGTCGGCAGGACCAGCACCAGTTCCTGTTGAAGCTGTTTGTCGATTCCTGCGATCAGCTCTTTTTTCTTCAGGTGGTAGTGGAGCGGGAGCAACGTGCCCAATACACCGGCGAGCAGGAGCATCTGCCATATTTGCAAGCGCCATTTGATGGATCGGAAAATCGTCAAGTCATCGCTCCATGATATAGCCCTGTCCGCGGCGGGTCTTGATGCTTCCGGCGCCCAGCTTGTGCCGCAGGTTGCAGATATGGACATCGAGCACGTTGGAGAGCGAGTCGTCACACTCGTCGAACAGGTGCTCGTACAACTCCGTGCGTGACACCACCCGGTCGGAATGGAGCATGAGGTATTCGAGCAGCGAATATTCCATGGCGGTCAGTCCCACCGATTCTTCGGACTCCCGCGAGCCCACGCCGGAGTATGATCCGACGACGGCACACAATGCGGTCGCCCCTCCGTACTGGGATGCGGAGGGCTTCGGTTTCGACGCGCCATGGTCAGAGGA
>JBNLGU010000002.1:0-65901 GCA_050306215.1 Pontiella sp. | reverse complement strand
ACAACCTTTCTGATCGGTCACGATGAAAAACCTATGGGAGCACTTCTGGTATTTACCGATATGACCGAGCTAAAAAGCCTGGAAGAACAGGTCCGCCGTTCTGACCAGCTTTCAAGCGTAGGCACACTCGCTGCCGGCATGGCCCACGAAATCAAGAATCCGTTGGTCACGATCAAGACCTTCACGCAGCTGCTCCCCCAACGCTATGCGGACGAAGATTTCCGCAAGGACTTTTCCGCACTCGTGGCCCACGAAGTAGCGCGCATCGACGGGATCGTCAATGAACTGCTTAGCTTCTCCAAGCCGACCAAACCGCATTTGGTCCCCATGAAACTGCATGAAACCATGGAGCAGGTTCTCAAACTCACACACGAGCAAATGGTGCAGAAGAACATCAAGGTGGCGAACAACTGCAAAGCCGATACCGACAAGATTCACGGGGATGCGAAACTTCTCTCACAGGCATTGATCAACCTGACCTTGAATGCGGTCGAGGCGATCGAGAAGGACGGCACCATCACAATCGCGACAACGAATTGCAATCATCGTTTTGCCAATGGCGAAGGCCCGGAAAAAGCCATTAACAAGAAGTGCATTCGCATTCAAATCAGCGATACCGGACAGGGCATACCGCGCGAGAATATCCAGAAAATATTCGATCCCTTCTTCACCAGCAAGAGCGAGGGAACCGGCATGGGGCTTTCGGTCGCCCATGGTATCATCAGTGAACACCATGGCGTCGTTGAGGTTGAAAGCGAACCCGGCACGGGCACGACATTCTATCTATATATTCCCGTATTGGACGAGGTGGTGGCGTGATATCGAACTCCCCATGCATCCTGTACTGTCGCGATGAGCTTGTGGCTGACCGGTTCATCAGAATCGCTTCCAGTACCGATGCGCTGCAGCGCATCGAGACGCAGAAGGATATCGAACAATGGTTTGTCCAATTTGGCGATGGCATCCTGCTGGCCGATGTCCGCGCCCCCAACGGCCTCGAAGTTCTTTCCGCAATCAAGCAAGCACACCCCCTTACCGTAATCATAGCAATGGGCGCGGAACGATCCGATCCCATGCTTGCTGCCGCACAGCTCGATCCCTTTGCTACGCTCTCCCTGGAACCCGGAAGCAACGAGCTTCGCACCTTACTGAAGCAAGCTGTCGAGTGCTTCACCCTACGCCAGAGGAACAGCGTTCTATCCAAGGAATTGACCACCTTGACCGCGCGGCAAGCGGACAGCAGGCCGGAACCGCGCACCTTATTCTCCGCCCCGTTGCAAAACTTTTCAAAAGCACAGCGCAACGTAGACAATCTGGACATGCTGTTCGACAGCGTGGTTGATGGATTGGTCGCAACGGCCCGGGTGTCACGGGCAGGTATCTTCATGCGGACCGAGACCGACCGGTCCTATGTATACCAAGCCGGCACCCGATGCCTGTCGACCACGGAAAAGCTGTGCGTTCAGGAAAACGATCCTTTTATCCATTGGATGGAGATGAACACCCATCTGGTTTCCAGAACCATCCTTCAAAACATCGTTGACCCGGAAGACCGGGCCATGCTCAAACGCATGCTCGACGCGCTCGGGGCCGAGATTATCATTCCGCTCTACGCGACCGGCTTTATCAAAGGCTGGATATTCGTTGGCCAGCGCTCAACCGGCATTCCCTTCGATGTGTCCGACCTCGAAGATTTGACCACGTTGGCCGACCACATTTCCACCACGCTGGAAAAAGCGATGCAATACGAAGAAACCGCATTGCAAAAGGCATTGGCGGAAACCCTGTTGCACTCCATCCCATTCGGCATCATTGCCTGCGACGAGAACGCCATAGTGCGATGGTTCAACAGTACCGCCCGGGAAATCCTGCGCCCTGAGAGCGACGATGTCATTGGACGTCGCGCCGAGGAGCTCGGCAGCCGAATCGCCGACATGTTCCGCAGGGCTATTGCCAGCCGCGACAAGCAGGATGTCCGCGAATGGACAGACGTTCGCTCCAAACGCACGCTTTCCGCCGAAACGCGTTCCCTGTTGGACAACGGAAGTTGCATTGGCGCCATGATGATGCTTCGCGATGTGACCGGCGCCAAGTTGCTGCAGGAAAAGGAGGAGCAACTCGAACGCGCAACCTTCTGGAACGAGCTGGCCTCCAGCATGAGTCACGAAATCCGAAATCCGCTCGTGGCCATAAAAACCTTCTCGCAACTATTGCCGGATCGCTACGACGACGCCGATTTCCGCGCGGAATTCAGCGAGCAGGTCGTTACCGAAGTCGACCGTCTCAATCATATCATCGACAAGATCAACACGTTTGCCAATCCGCCCAAGCCGATCTTCCAGCCGATCGACATTCGCAAACCCATCGAGTTCGCAGTCACGCGCATCCAGTCCGAATTCAACCATGAAAACCTTAAGATCCATTTGTCTTCCGACGACTCGGACCTGCAGATCAACGGCGATGCCGCCTCGCTGGAGGAATGCATCTACCACTTGCTGAAAAACGCTGCGGAGAATCTCGACAACAAGCCCGGATCGCGCATTAACGTCACCGTAAAAGGCAAGCAAGCAGCCGGCGCAGACAGCACCATTTTTGTGATAATCAGCGACAATGGAAGCGGCATCAACCCGTCTTTGCGGGACAAGGTGTTCTCACCATTCAGCACCATCAAGGCACGCGGGTTGGGTTTGGGGCTCCCCATCGCCAAGCGGGCGGTCATCGATCATAATGGACAGATCGACATCGAGACCAGCCAGGGCGGCACCATGATCGCCATTACGCTCCCCGCACTAAGCGCGGAAGGTCAATAGCCCCATAAAGTAAAATGAAGCTTCGATGCACGGCTTGCCAAATCTCCATCGCGGACTAGAATCAAGACCAGTAAAGGAGACGGAATGAAAACGCTATTGGCAGCCATCGACTTTTCCAAGACTACGGATGCGATTCTGGAACAGGCTTCTTCCCTGGCTGAAGCCCTGGGGGCCAAGCTTTGGCTCCTTCATGTTGCCAGCGATGAAACCCAGGCAATCGCCTACGAGACGACGCAATACTCCGATTTTTCGCCGGATTTCGTCAGCATGCCGGGCGATGTGCAGCTGGCACGCGATCTCAGCGCCGAGGAACTGAAACGCGAGCACAGCGAGTTGCTGGGCCTGTCCGCCGGACTGAAAAAAAGAGGCATCGACGCCCAGGCCATCCTACTCAAGGGGCCAGCGGCAAAGCTCATTCTGGAACAGGCAACCGACCTCGAAGCGGATATTATTCTACTTGGTTCCCATGGGCATGGCCTGCTCCACAAGGCACTACTGGGTAGCGTTTCGGAATCCGTGATGCGCGACGCGCCCTGCAACGTCATGGTAGTGCCGACTCCCGGAAGGTAGCTACTCGGCAAGTACCTTCCGGACCAGCGCCACAACCTTGTCCGGCGTGAAAGGCTTTTCGATGAGCGAAGCATCCGCCGGAACTCCTTCCTCGTTCAGCTGGGAACGGGAGTAGCCTGACATATAAATAACCCGCACCCCCGGATAGAGCTCTTTCATAGCTATGGCAAGCTCGGCACCGCCCATACCGGGCATCACCACATCGGTGAGCAGCAGGTCAATGCGGCCTTTATGGGTCCGGGCCACTTTGATCCCCTCCCAACCGTCCTCGGCCATCTCGACCCGATACCCCTGTGTTTCCAAGGTTTGGGAAACGAGGTTCCGAATCATGGGATCATCCTCCGCCAACAGTATCGTTGCCTGTGCGGTATCGGCAACCTCGGGATCCTCGACTTGCGGTTCTCGTTCAACCACGGACTCCGCGACCTCTTCCATCGCTTCGGCCAAGACATCGAGCTCGACAACCGGCAGGTACAACAGGAACGTCGATCCCCCGCCGGGCTTGCTAAGCACATCGACAAAGCCATGGTTTTCCTTCATGATGCTTTTGACGATGGATAAGCCAAGACCGGTTCCCTTCCCCTCCTGCTTGGTGGTAAAGAACGCCTCAAACACGCGGGACAGCGTCTCCTGATCCATGCCTGTCCCGGTGTCGTGGACCGCGACTTCCACATAATCCCCCTCGGGAAGCTTGCCGGGCTTGGAACATTCGCCATCGGCCACATGCCTACAATCCACCTTGATGGTAATACGGCCTCCGTTCGGCATGGCATCGCGGGCATTAACGGCTAGGTTCATCAGCACCTGCCCGATCTGCACCGGATCCGCCATGGCATAGATCGGCTCATCATACGCCTTGGTGACAAGCGTGATCTTTTCGCCGATCAACCGGGACAGCATTTTATGCGTGTCTTGCAGGGTGGTATTGAGATCGAGCAACACCGGCTCGCTCTGCTCCTTCTGGCTGAAGCTCAATAGCTTACGCGTGATAAACGATGCCTTGCGGGCCGCCTCCACAACTTCCTGTGCATTCTGTTGTGTTTCCGGCGAATTCGGAGCAGCAATGATCAGGCTGGAATAGCCATCGATAATGGTCAGCAGGTTGTTAAAGTCGTGTGCGATACTCCCCGCAAGCTTGCCGACGGCCTCCATTTTCTGGGAATGATGCAGTTGCTTGGTCAGCATGGTGCGTTCCGAGTCCAGCAACTCCCGTTCAACGGCAGGAATGACGACATTCTTGCTCAACAGAAGATTTAGGAGAACCAGTACAAACATACCGCTCAACAGATAGACGGCGATGGCAAAGGCCAAGGCCACAGAAGGTCCTTTACTGCTTATCGTGATCTGGCCGAACAAGCGTAGCAGATAGACCAGAAAGATCCCGGTCACGACCGAGGAAGCGATCGATGCCGCGAAAAGAATAGTCAGGATTTTATTTTTTAGGCTCATGGCACTGGCTTGTTCAGTTTCCCAATCTATCATTTTGCAACTGGGACACAGCTGAAAACATATCTAATTTACAAACAATATTCTATATGGATTCCGCCCATTTCTGAAAATTGCGTAGCATGCGCAGTCCGACCGCTTGCGACTTTTCCGGGTGGAATTGCGTAGCGAACACGTTGTCTTTCCACACGCACGAGCAGTATTCGATACCGTAGTCCGTCTTGCCCGCCACCACAGCCTCGTCCTGCGGGCAGACATAGTAGGAGTGTACCAGGTAGAAGAACGAGCCGTCGTCAATCCCTTCGAACATCGGGCAGTCGGGTTGCGCCTCATGGATACGGTTCCAGCCGATCTGCGGCACTTTCAATTCCCTCGGCAGGTCAAAGCGCTTAACCGTTCCCGGAAGGATTCCCAATCCATCAACCCCGGGCGTTTCTGCGCTCGACTCAAACAAGGCCTGCAGCCCGAGGCAGATTCCCATCATGGGTTTACCGGCTTGCACCCACAGCTCAATCGCATCGACAAAGTCGTGCTCAACCAAGTGGTTCATGCAATCGCCAAAGGCTCCAACGCCTGGCAGCAGGACCGCGCTGCAAGCGTCCATCTCGTCTTTGCGAGTGATAATCCTGGCGTCCAGCTGCAGAAACCGGAATGCGTTGGACACGCTTCCGAGATTTCCCATTCCATAATCGATAATTCCAATCATTGTCGGCGTCCCCGTAAATCAAGAAACGACTCTAAACGGGCGAAGCATGAATTTACACGAAAAACATTGAATCAATTAACCTTTCACCACACCCAGCGGGCGTAACTTCACCAACGGCTTGGCCAAGTCGGTCGAGGCCGCGATCACCGCATCGATATCCTTGTACGCCTGCGGTGCCTCGCTAAGATCGAGCAACCCCTTCATCTTCCGTCCACCGCCCCTGAATGTGCGCCAGCCCGAATAGACAATGCCCTTCATCGCTTTGTCGCATGCCTCCCTCGACAAGGTGCGTGAAGCCGCCATGCGGCCCATCACCCGTCCGGCACCGTGCGGGCAGGATTGGAAGGAATCGACATTCCCGCAACCGCGCACAATGTACGAATGCGTTCCCATGCTCCCGGGAATAATCCCCTCTTCGCCTTTTTTGGCCGACGTTGCCCCCTTGCGATGCACCCAAACGGTTATGCCGGCATGCGTTTCCGGCGCAGCATAGTTGTGGTGGATATTGATTTCCCGGGTAAATTCCGCCCCCTTGAACATGCGCGCGACCACGTCCATGAAAACCCGCATCATGCGCGCCCGGTTTTCGCGGGCATACGCCAGCGCCAGATTCATCTCCCGGATATAATCCCGTCCCGCTTCGCTCTCCACCTCAAGATAGGCCAGGTCCCCGAGCTCTGGATGGGCCTGAACAGCCAAGCGGTGATGGTGCTCTGCAATGCGATAACCTAGGTTCCTGGATCCGGAATGCAACATCAGCCAAACCATCCCATCATCGCCCGCTTGCAATTCAATGAAATGGTTGCCGCCGCCCAGCGAACCCAGGCCCTTGTACGCCAGCTCACGTGCGTGGTCGTCCATCCAGCGCGGTAGCTCGTCGAACCGATCCCATTCTTGCGGATCATGGTGGCCGCGGCCTTCGCCCACGGGAACCAACCGCTCCAACCCATCCACGCAACCGGCGACGCGCGCACGGGAGGCCTCGGCCGCAGGAATACTGGTCCTCACCGCGCACATGCCGCAACCGATGTCCACGCCCACGGCATTTGGGATGACGGCCCCATCGCACGCCACCACGCCGCCAATCGGCATGCCGAAGCCCACATGGCAGTCCGGCATCAGCGCTACATGTCCAACCACGCGGGGATGATTGGCGAGGTTGGCCGTCTGCTCCAACGCCCCCCTCTCCACCTGCTCGCACCACGACTTGACCGGAAGGCGCCCCAGATGCCTGTTTTCCCATTTCATGGTTATAGCGATTTGACAATCAACGCAACCGAAGTGATCAACAGCACGCAATAGATCAGTAGCGTATAATGGCTTTGCCGGGTCCTGTGCGTTAGCCACCAACCGCATGCAACGCCCAACGGAATCACCGGGAGGAGAACAATGCCCAGCTTTAGGTTGTCGGCATGGATGCGCCCCATCATGGAAAACGGCAGCAACTTCACGAGATTCAGCACCCAGAAAAACGCGCAACTGGTAGCCGCAAACTTTTTTTTCTCCAGCAGCTGCGGCAAAAGATACATCTGCATCACCGGGCCGGCGGCATGGGCCAGCGTTGACGTCATGCCGGCGGCAAAGCCAAAGATATTCCCTTTCGTCCAGTTGGGTTCGGAGGCATGGATATGCTTCAGAATCCACTTCTTCAATGCAAAGTATGCAACGAACACGATGCCCAGGACTCCGATCAGGAGCTTTAGCGCGCGATCCGATACCGCGACGGCGGCATCGTTCGAAACAAACAGGAAACTGGCCGTTGCCACACCAAGCAAGGTGGCGGGGAGCAGATAGATGAGTCGGCCCCATAGGACATGCCGCCAATAGATCGCCAACGCAACCACATCCATCAGGCAGAGCATCGGCAGCATGAATCCCACCGCTTCTCTCGCCGCCTGACTTTGTACCGGCCACATCAGGATTAGAATCGGCAGGGCAATCGGCCCGACCGGGAAACCGCCTTTTCCCATTCCCGTCAAGAAGAGCCCCAGCCCGATCCAGAACAGATCCAGGGCGTGAAAATGGGAAATGAATTCCATGATCAGGCGCCGATGCGCCCCTTGCTGGAAGGAATCAGGTCGAGGGCCCGGGGATCGGAATCGCAGGCTACGCGCAAGGCGCGGGCCACGGACTTGAAGATGGCTTCGATGCAATGATGCAGGTCCTCGCCAAACTTAAGCTCGATGTGCAGGTTCATTTTCGCCGAATCGCAGAACGACCGCCAGAAATGCTTTATGATGGTAACATCGAAATCGCGGATATACTTTTGATCCAGCTCCACCTTGTAGACGAAAAAGGGCCGGCCGCCGAGATCGAGGCAGACGTCGGCCTGCGCCTGGGCTTCGTCCATTGGAAGCACCCAGAAACCGTATCGGTTAATCCCTTTGCGTTCGCCAAGGGCCTGGTTTAGCGCTTCGCCCAGCACAATCCCGACATCCTCAACCAGGTGGTGATAGTCCACCTCGATATCGCCAGTCGCCTTTATTTGAAGATCGAACAAAGCATGCTTGGCCAAGAGGTCGAGCATGTGGTCGAAGAAAGGCACACCGGTGGAGATCTCGTAATTCGCCTTGCCATCAATGTTCAGCGACAGGTCGATCTGGGTTTCCTTGGTGTTGCGAGTGATCTGGGCGGTGCGCGGTTGCTGGTCCATAACGTTTCCTTTGTTTCGGCTAACTTAAAAGTGCTCAACGAACGCATCAAGCCTGAAAAACAAACACCCGCACTGCCAAGGCAGGGCGGGTGCCACCACAAGAGTACAAGTGGATCCGCCTACATCGCGGCGGCATTCGTATCCGGGGATGAACCAGAGCCATTCGTCGGCGTCGTCGTGTCGGGCGCGATAATCTCGATCGGCTCGTCGAGTTTAACCGGCGCGTTGGTGGTTGCGGAAAATCCATTGGCCTTCAACGACTCGATGGCGGCATTGGCACTGTCGGCAATCTCCTGG
Source organism: Pontiella sp. (assembly GCA_050306215.1). Lineage (GTDB taxonomy): Bacteria > Verrucomicrobiota > Kiritimatiellia > Kiritimatiellales > Pontiellaceae > Pontiella. The sequence continues at coordinate 57,419 of JBNLGU010000002.1, read as the reverse complement.
AACTGGCGGATGAGGACTTTTTCGTAAAGCTTGTCAATGGAGGTCATCCGTGCAATCACCTTGTCGGATTCCTCCTTATTGGCCGCGACCTGTTCCTCCAAGCCCGAGACCTTGACCGTATTGGCCGCACTGATCACTTTCGAGGCGTTGGCAATATCCTGGACTTCGACCATGCGGTGCGAAAGGGTTGCTACCTGCTTTTCGAGCGCGGTCAGCCGGTCGGCATTGGCCGAGCTTTTCTCCAGCCCGGCCATGGCGGACTTTTTCAGCACGGTAATCGAATCTTCATGGGCCTGCAACTGGGTCAGGCAGTCCTGGTTCGAGGCATCGATCATTTCCTGTACCTGGGACGATGTCGCGCATCCTGAAAGCACGGCGACCACTCCTAAAATGGATAAAGCATATAGATGTTTCATGTTGTCTCCTTGCGCGAATTCCGGAATCACAATGTATGCAGGGAAACTAGTGCCTCCTGCCCCTGCGGGTCAACCTTATATACAGTGCGTGAATTCTCCGGTTTTTTCCTTCTCAGCCAAAATAGTACGAGTTTTGTACTTGATTAATCCGGGCACTACTCCTACCTTACCGATCGTAACCAACAGGAGAAAAAATGGCTTCGATTACGCTAAAAGGAAATCCCGTCAAGACCGTAGGAGAACTCCCTGCCGTCGGCTCGAACGCACCGGCATTTTCCGGACTCAAAACCGATCTTTCCGAATGCTCGCTTTCCGACCTTTCCGGCAAGAAGGTGGTCATCAACATTTTCCCGAGCATTGACACCGGCGTGTGCGCCGCATCAACCCGCCGCTTCAACGAAGCCGCCGGATCGCTGGATAACACCGTTGTGCTCTGCGTATCCGTGGATCTCCCGTTTGCTCTCGGCCGCTTCTGCGGAGCCGAAGGGCTCGAAAACGTGGTGCCGGTTTCCGTTTTCCGCAACCCGGAATTCGGCAGCGGATACGGCGCAACCATCGCCGATGGCCCCTTGGCCGGTCTATTGTCGCGCGCGGTGGTCGTCATTGATGAATCCGGCAAGGTGATCTATACCGAACAGGTGCCGGAAATCACACAGGAACCCAACTACGAGGCCGCCTTGGAAGCACTGTAAAACGACTTTCCCTAGAAACACCCACCCCAAAAGAACGGGCCGTCTCCTCCCCCTTGACGGCCCGTTCACCTTTTACCGGCTTTTGAAACGTCAATGGCAACCAGGCAAATGTCATCCATGGCCACGGCGGTATCCATGAAGGCATCCAGGGCATCGAGCACATAGTTGGGCAATGGCATCTTACGATCGTCCTTCCTGCAGTCCTTGATGGCCTGGATCAAGCGGGCAACCCCGAATTCCTCTTCCCGGGGATTGACGGCTTCGGTCACGCCGTCGGTGTAGAGCAGGATCGTCTGCTCCTTATCCATTTTGCGCTCAATGCCGGTGTAGACCGTATCCTGCAAAAGCCCGGCCGCCGGCGTGGGCCGGTCTTCCGGAACAAGCAGGTCCACACTGCCGGTTTGATGGTCGACAATCAAAGGCGAGGGATGGCCGGCGGCTGCATAGCGGATGGATTGCCGGTGGGTATCGATAACCATGTGTATGGCTGTCACGAAAACCGTGTCGCCCGTACGCTGACCAATGGCATGGAATTCCTCGTTCATCCGCTGGAGCAAGTGCTCCGGCCCATCGTTTTTTTTCGCTGTATCGGATATCAGGGCGTGCAGGATGGCGGTCATCAATGCGGAGCGGGCGCCGTGTCCCATTACATCCGCCACCACTACCCGAACGCAGTGCTTTGATATTTCCGAAATATCGAAGAAGTCCCCGCTGACCGACTGGGCGGGACGATAGATGTGGCTGAAGGAAAGATTGAACGCATCGCTTCCCAGCGGCATGGGTATCTGCGGATAGCTATCGGGCAGCAGGGCTTCCTGAAACTCGCGAGCCATCGCCAGATCCTCATTAATCTCCTCCGTTGCCCGGCGGAGTTCCCGCTCTAGCTGACGGTGGAAATAAAGGACCCGACCGCCCATGTGCGCAACGACTTCCGCCAAATCCTGCATTTCATCGCGCGTGCGAATCGTGCCCAGTTCCTTCAGCGAAGTTTCCACATCCTTCATGCTGCGATACGCCTCGTCGCCTTTGCCCGACTCCTGCCGGCTTACGTGTTCGCCGATGTGCAATGCCGCGCACCGCAGCTTGCCCAGCGGACGGGCAAACCAAGACGTCGATAGCACAAAGCTCAGAATGGCAATCACCACCACCACGCCGGAACTCTGCCACGTCAGTTGGCGAATCACCCGGGTAACCGGGGCCATAGCCTCGGCATAGTCTCGATGGACCAGGATATAGACGGAGGCATCAAGCCCATCTTCGGAAGGGCTGTCGAGTTCGGTCCCCACGGGCACGCATACCGCCAACGAAGGCTGCCCGGGGAATAGCTCCTCCTTACAGCACCGTTCATTGCCGGCGGCCAGCCGGGAAAACAGTTCCGGGGAGACGCGTTCGGGTAACGGCTGTCCATCTGCCCCTGCATTGAGCCGGGCAAATAGCTGGCCATCCTTGAAAAGGATATCGCGGGTGATCTCCGCATTCCACGGGTCCGGCGCCAAGCGGCGCAGTACTTCGATGGCATTCAGGCTTCCCTTCACCACACCGAGCAACGCGCCTTCAGCATCGCGGATCGGCAGCGCAATATCCATCGTCTGCACACCCGCACTGGCATCATACATGATGCTGTGGGCCCAGCCCGGATCACCCTCCTGCGCGCTAGCGGCCGTAAGCCACCAGCCTTCGTCGGCCTGCCAGTAGTCCGTGGTTGGGTTCGTGGCCGCCACCAAGCGGCCATGCCGGTCGGTCAACATGAGTTCCACGAAGAGCGGATTGATTTTTTGGCAGCGGAGCAGCTGTTGCGCCATTTTGTTTTGCAGGATCGAACGCAGCGGTTCATTGGCCGCGGTGAGCGATGGCCAGCGCTGCTCGATCGCCCGCACCGCCGCGGGATCAAGCGGCTCAACATCGTCCTGCTGCAGTACGCGGTCAATGCCAAACAGGCGGACCCACCCTTCGAGGTTGTGCATTTCGCCGACGACATCGTGCTCAAGTGCATCCTCCATGTCCTTGGCGATCGTCAGGTAGAGCACCCCAATCTGCTGTTTATAGTAGTTGCGCGCCGCATGCCGTACATAAAAGCTCACGCCCATCAATGGGAGAAGAACGGCAATGATCGGCAATATCGTCAGCTTGAACCGGATTTTCATGGCAACGCCCCGTTCAGAGTCAGTTTTTAAACGCCTGCCCCGCAAGTGAAGGGATATTCTACAATCCGGCCAGCGGATTGCAATCAAAAGGCAGGTCGACGGTGCGGGCAGAGAAAAAGGGAGGGCGCCCTTTTCCTTTCTCCGAAAAGGTCTATCATGTCGGGAACCATTGGAGTAGTTCTATGAATCGATGCAAAAGTTGCCGGACGCGGGCCGAAGCCGTGGCGGACATATGCCCCGTTTGCGGCATCGACCAAGACAAGGACCGCAAGGAGCTGACCCCTCGGGAAAAGCAGGTCCGGCGGGCGGCCCTCAACATCCATTTTGCCGCCATGCTGCATCTGATCGGAGCAGGCATTTTTACCATGGCGCTTCCCGATTTCGAACACCGGTTTGCCCTGGCTCTGATCGTAATCATCAACTTCATCATCGGCATCGGGCTGCTTCGCTACGACTACCGCGCCTACAAGATTGCCGTCATATTCTACTTCGGCATTGGGATGGTGAATATCATTGCTGTGAACCTGCTGGCCCTGCCCTTGGTGTTGCTACTGCTCTACGTGGTTGGCAACAAAACCGCCAAGGCTATTTTTGAGCGTCGCTTTCCGGATAACGAATAAGGGACGGCCATCGGCCGTCCCTTTACACTGCACTGATGCATCGGTTAGCGCTGTTCGATCGGAACGTAGGAGCGCTCGGTCGAACCGGTATAAATCTGCCGGGGGCGGCTGATGCGCAGGCTCTGCACATGCATTTCGCGCCAGTTGGCAATCCAGCCCGGCATGCGGCCGATGGCAAAGAGGACCGTGAACATATCCACGGGAATGCCGATCGCTCGCAGCAGGATTCCGCTGTAGAAGTCGACGTTCGGATAGAGGTTACGCTCGATGAAATAGTCTTCCGATCGCGCCATTTCCTCCAGCTCGTAGGCAATATCCAGTAGCGGGTCGCTGATGTTCAACGCTTTCAGCACGTTGTCCACCTGGCCCTTGAGGATCTTGGCGCGCGGATCAAAGCTCTTGTAGACGCGGTGGCCGAAGCCCATCAGTTTTTCCGGAGAATTCTTGTCCTTGGCCCTCTCTACGAAATCGCGCGGGCTGATGCCTTCGTCATGGATGCGCGTGAGCATCTTGATTACTTCGCAGTTGGCGCCACCATGCAACGGCCCCCAAAGAGCACCGACACCGGCCGACACCGCGCTGAACAAACTGGCGTGCGAACTGCCCACCATCCGGACCGTGGATGTGGAGCAGTTCTGCTCGTGGTCGGCGTGCAGGATCAGGAACAGATCAAGAGCCCGTTCCACTTCCGGAAGCGGTTCGTACATATCGAAGGTCTGGGAGAACATCATATGCAGGAAGTTTCCGCTATAGCCCAGATCGGGCCGGGGCGGCATGAAGGGCTTGCCCACGGAGGTGCGGTATGCCCACGCGGCAATCGCGCGAACCTTGGATATGATCTTGGCGGCGGGCTCCGTGAACTTGGGCCCTTCCGTGGCCGTGGTCAGCAACTCGGTATTGTAGCACGATAGGATATTCAGCATGGCGGAAAGCACCGCCATCGGCGGGGCGTTGTCCGGGAATCCTTCAAAGTGGGATTTCATGCCATAGTGCAGCGAGGCCTCCTTGTTGATGCCCTTTTCATACTCCGTCAGCTCGGCGGCGCTGGGCAAGTGGCCGTACAGCACGAGGTATGCGGTTTCCATGAAGGTGGACTTTTCAGCCAGCTCTTCAATGGGGTAGCCCCGATAGCGCAGGATCCCTTTTTCGCCGTTAATGAATGTGATGTCCGACGTGCATGAGCCCGTGTTCCCGTATCCGGGATCGAGCGTGATCATTCCGGTTTCCGCGCGAAGCTTGGTAATGTCGATGCCGACTTCATTCTCGGAACCGACGATCACATCCAGATCGATATTGGATCCATTGTAATTCAATGTTGCTTTATCAGCCATGTGTTGACCTCCTCAATTCACTTATTTAAAGCGTTCTTAACCGTGCGCCCGATATCGGCCGGCGATTCAACCACCAGCAAACCGCATTCGGACATCAGTTTCTTCTTTGCTGCCGCCGACTCGTCGGCTCCGGATACAATCGCTCCGGCATGGCCCATGCGCCGGCCGGGCGGAGCGGTTTGTCCCGCGATGAAACCGATCACCGGCTTCGTCACGTGCTCCTTCGCGAAACGGGCCGCTTCGATCTCCATCGAACCCCCAATCTCGCCAATCATCACGATGGCCTCCGTTTCCGGATCGGCCTCGAACATTTCGAGCAGATCCTTCATGGTGGTTCCGATGATGGGGTCGCCGCCGATACCGATGCAGGTTGATTGACCCAAACCCTGCTGGCATAGCTGGTCCACCGCCTCATAGGTCAGTGTGCCCGATTTGGAGATGACGCCCACCGTTCCCTTCTTCGCAATGAACCCAGGCATGATACCGACCTTTGCGCCTTCAGGCGTCAGGATACCGGGGCAGTTCGGGCCGATGAAACGTGAGCCGGTTTTATCGACAAACGCCTTCACTTCCACCATCTGCGCAATCGGAATGCCTTCCGTGATGCATACGATCAGTTCTATGCCTGCGGCCGCAGCTTCCATGATCGCGTCGGCCGCGAACGGCGGCGGCACGAAAATGAGCGAAACATTTGCGCCGGTTTCAGCGCGTGCCTCGGCACAACTGTTAAACACGGGTACCGCTCCATCGAGCGCCGTCTGTCCACCTTTGCCGGGCGTGACTCCGCCCACCACATTGCCGCCATACTCGAGGCACTGGGATGCGTGGAAGCTCCCCTCGGAGCCCGTGATTCCCTGCACTATAATTTTTGAATCCTTGTTTACCAAAATCGACATAGTCTTGTCCTATTCTATTAAACGCACAGGCGCTGAGTCCGCAAAGGACTCGCAGAGTTGTGCTTTGCGAGGCTTCCTGCTCGTTGCGTCTTTGCGTTAAAATTCATTAGCCCTGTGCCGCTTCCACGACCTTGGTTGCGGCGTCCTCGAAGGAGTCCGCAGAGATGATTGCCACGCCCGAATTGGCGAGCAGCTCCTTCGCGACCTCGGCATTCGTGCCGGCCAGCCGAACCACGACGGGCACGTTCAGGTCGAGCTCCTTGACGGCTTCGATAATGCCGTTGGCGATGCGGTCGCACCGCACAATGCCTCCGAAAATATTGATCAGCACGGCCTTGACGTTTTCATCGGATAGAATGATCCGGAAACCGTTCTTCACGGTTTCAACATTCGCACCGCCGCCCACATCCAGAAAGTTGGCCGGCGAACCGCCGCGCTGCTTGATAATGTCCATCGTCGCCATGGCTAAGCCGGCCCCGTTGACCATGCAGCCCACGTTGCCGTCGAGCTTGATATAGTTCAGGTGATATTTGCCAGCCTCAACCTCCGACGGATCCTCTTCGTCGAGGTCGCGCATGTCGGCGACATTCGGATGGAGATACAAGGCGTTATCGTCGAAATTGATCTTTGCGTCGAGCGCCACCAGATCGCCTTGTTCGGTGACCACCAACGGATTGATTTCAACGATGGAACAATCCAGCTCGCGATAAAGCTTGTACAGCTTTTGGAACATCACCACCGCCTGCTTGGCCGCCGAACCTTGCAGGCCCAGTGCCGCCGTCAGGTTGCGAGCTTGGAAGGGACGCAACCCGAACCCGGGAACGACCGCTTCCTTCACGATCTTTTCCGGCGAGGTTTTCGCAACCTCCTCGATCTCCATGCCGCCTTCGGACGACACCATGAAGACATCCATTCCCTTGGCGCGGTCGAGCGTGATGGCCGCATAGAATTCCTGCGCTATGTCCAACGCCTGCCCGATCATCACCTTCTTGACCAAGCGGCCTTCGGCCCCGGTCTGGTGCGTGACCAGCGTCATGCCCAGAATCTTGCGGGTGTTTTCCAGTGCGGTTGCGCGGTCGGGGGAAAACTTGACGCCCCCGCCCTTGCCGCGGCCACCGGCATGCACCTGCGCCTTGATGACGAATTGTTCTGTGTCATGTTCCTTCGCAACCTGGGCGATGGCCGCTTCGGCCTGTGCCAGATCCTCGATGGTTACGCCATCCTGAATGGGGATGCCATAACCTTTCAGCAGCTCCTTGGCTTGGTATTCGTGTATTTTCATTTTTCGTTTTCTGCTTCCTTTTTTTCAACTTGTTCGACGGTGTCGTGAATGAACCGCAGGATCTGCCGAATCGTAACCAGGCCGAAGCCGCCGTCCTTCAGGCGGATCGGTACATGCCGGTGTCCGCTGATGGACAGGATGTTGATGACGTCGGCAATGGAGTTCGATTCGTCCATGATGTCGTAGATCGGCCGCATGATCGTTGATATCGGCATTCGATCGCGATCGATCGACGTTAGTACGACGTTCTGGATGATGTCGCGCTCCGAAATCATACCATAGAGCCGCCTTTCATCGCCCACCAAAATGCACTCGATGCGGGCGGCCTTAAAGTTGGCGATGGCCTTCGAGATACTGTCGCGCGGCGAGAGGATCTTGCTGCGTTTGTAGTCGTAGTCGTAGAAAATCTTGCCGACCTCGGTCTTCAGGCTGGCCGTCAGCGGGTCGGTTGAGCGGAGTCTCCGGTGGATCTGCTCGTCCATGACTTGCGACTCATCGTTGTCCTGCGAGCTTATGCCGCTCGAACGCTTGATCGACTTCCCGCCCTCCGAAACCGTCCAGTATTCGGACCCGCGCAGCAATGCCTGCAAGTTGCGACGGCCCTTTAGCGCTGTGACTTCCTTGATCTGCTGCTCTAGCTCCTGTTCGTAGACCGGTTTCTTCACGGCATGGAAGACGCCAACGGGCAATGGAAAATCGGGATACTCCATCTTCGTCAACATCGAGGCGTAGACCGGGTCTTCGCGATAGCGGTCGTGCACCGCCAGATCCTTCACAGTAACGCCCTGCTCGCCAATCGTGACCACCACCGGATCGGTCCCCCGCAGCATGATGCCCTTGTTGCGCTTTTCGCCAAAGATAAGCGGCTTACCCTGCTCAAGATAGAGCAGCCGATCTTCGCGACAGGAGCGGTCCGAAATATCGGTCCAGGCCTTCTTGTTGAAGATCACACAGGTTTGCAGGATTTCCACGAACGCCGTGCCCTTGTGCTCGGCCCCCAGCTCCAAGACTTCCGCCAGGTGCTTCGGATCGGTATCAACGGCGCGGGCAACAAATGTGGCCTCGGAGGCCAGGGCGATGCGCAACGGATTGAGCGGTTCGTCGATGACCCCGTACGGACTCGTCTTGGTGATCTTTCCCTTTTCGGAGGTCGGGCTGTACTGCCCCTTGGTCAATCCATAGATACGGTTGTTGAACAGCAGGATGTTGATGTCGAGATTGCGGCGCAAGGCATGAACCAGATGGTTCCCGCCAATACTCAAGCCGTCTCCATCGCCGGTCGCCACCCACACCGAAAGCTCGGGATTGGCCACCTTGATGCCGGTTGCGATGGTCGGAGCGCGGCCATGGATCGAATGGAATCCGTAGGTGTCGAGATAATACGGGAAACGGCTCGAGCAGCCGATCCCGCTAACGAACACATATTTTTCCTTCGGAATGCCGAGACGCGGCAACACGGCCTGCACGGCGTTCAGCACAGCGTAGTCGCCACAGCCCGGACACCAGCGCACCTCGGAGGAGGAGACAAAATCCTTGCGGGTCAAATATTCCTTGAAGCCTTCCATGGTTCCATCCCCCTATAGATATTGCCTGACACCTTCCACCAAATCAGCGATCCGGAACATGCGTCCAGGCACCTTGTTGATGGATTTAACGTCTACCAGATATTCCGCCCGCAGAATCCGGGACAACTGTCCAAGATTCAGCTCCGGGACAACAACGTGTTCGAACTGCTTCATCAGTTCACCGATGTTTTTCGGCAGCGGGTTGAGATGGCGCAGATGGGTGTAGCTCACGGACTGCCCTTCGGCCTGCAGGCGTTCGACCGCCATGGTAATGGCACCGCGAGTACTGCCCCAGCCAATGACCAGCACCTTGCCTTTGCTTTCACCCAGTAGCTTGGCCGCAGGAACGTCGTTGGCAATACGGCGTATTTTCTCCGCACGCAACCGGCACATCCGGTCGTGGTTCTCGGCGTCGTAGCTCACGGCGCCGGCCTCGGTCTTTTCCAGGCCGCCGATGCGGTGTTCGAATCCGGGACGGCCGGGCACAGCCAAACGGCGGGCCAGCGTGACCGGATCGCGCTTGTATGGCACATAGGCTTCACCATGCTTGATCGGCTCGACCGAAATGTCCGGGATGTTGGTTACATTCGGAACCTTCCATGGCTCGGAGCCGTTGGCCAGATAGGTGTCCGTCAGCATCACCACCGGCGTGCGGTACTTCAGGGCCAGACGGGCCGCCTCGATTGCGCAGTCGAAACAATCGGCCGGCGAGTCGGCGGCAATGATCGCGACAGGCGATTCCCCGTTGCGGCCATAGAAGGTCTGCAGCAGGTCGGCCTGCTCGGTCTTGGTCGGCAGGCCGGTACTCGGTCCGGCGCGTTGCACATTCACCACAATCAACGGCAACTCGGTGATGACGGCCAGCCCCAACGCCTCGGACTTCAGGCACAGGCCCGGTCCGCTGGTCGTCGTAACCCCGAGCGCCCCGGCAAACGAGGCTCCGATGGCAACGCCGATGGCCGCGATTTCATCTTCGGCCTGCACGGTCTTGACGTTGAAGTTGCGATGCTTCGACAAGGTTTCGAGTATCGGGGTGGCGGGCGTGATCGGATAGCTTCCCAGCACGAGGTCGCGCCAGCTGTTTTCAGCCGCCGCAATCAAGCCCAGTGCCGTGGCTTCGTTGCCGGTAATCTTGCGGTAGATGCCGTCTTCCAACACCCGCTTGTTCACACTGTATTGCGGAATGTCGATATCCTTGTTTTCGCCGACAATGTACCCGGCCTTCAATGCGATGCTGTTGGCATCGGCCATCATCGGCAGGTTCTTGCGCCACTTGGTTTCGATCCACTCCAGCGTCATGTCCAATGGGCGCGAGAACACCCAATAGGTAATGCCCAGCGCAAAGAAGTTCTTGCAACGGGCGCGCAACGCCGGCTTGAGCGGCAGTTCCTTGAGTGCCTCTTCCGTCAGGGCGTTGATGTCCACCTTGAGGACGCGGTATTCGTCCTCCAGCGCCGGGTCATCCAGCGGATTGGTTTCATACAGCGCCTTCTTCAGGTTGGCGGCGCTGAAGGCCCCCGTGTTGATGATGAGCAAGCCTTTAGGTTCCAGTTCGCGCAGGTTGACCTTCAGGGCCGCCGGATTCATGACGACCAGCGCATCGGCCTTGTCGCCCGGCGTCATCACCGATTTGCATCCGAAATGTACCTGGAAGCCCGACACGCCAGGAAGCGATCCCGACGGCGCCCGGATCTCGGACGGGAAGTCCGGGAAGGTGACGATGGCATCGCCCAGCAGGGCGCTGGCATCCGCAAAGAGTTCGCCGACGGTCTGCATGCCGTCGCCGGAGTCGCCCGCAAACCGGACAACAACCGAGTCCTTCTCAACCAGCGCGGATTGTTTTGGGCCCGCCTTTTTGTCTTTTGATTCCGTCATGGCTTATTCCCCCGAAGTCCTGGATGCAATCAGACTGCTGTCCGGCGGAAGGTTCATGACTTCCAGCGGTAGGTGCTCACTGATGAACGACATCAATCCACGGATCGACAGAATGCCGTCAATCCGGTCCCCGCGGAGAATGGGCATGTGGCGGAAAGGTTGCGAGTGGAAGATTTCCAAGGCTTCCTGCACCGTCAGCTCGGGCGTACCCGTGAAGGGCTCCTTGGTCATGATGGTATCGACGGGCGTATCGCCGGGGAGGGTCGATCCAACGAATTCGTGCATCAGGTCGCCGTTGCTCAGAATGCCCAGCAGCTTGCCGCCGGCATCGGTAATAAGAACACAGCCGATCTGGTTGTATTTCATTTCCTTCACGGCATCGACAATGGTCGTCCCACTGGCCACCACCGCCGCCCGCTCCAGATCAACCTTGCCGATCGGCTCGGACCAGAACGTCTCCTTCTTTCGTCTTGCCGCCATGGGATACCCTTTCGTGATGAGTGACGTTTGAGGCGTGACTCACCGTTGGTTATGTATCACGACTCACTTTTCACTCTTCAGACTCGCCTTGATGAATTCCCGGTTGAGCGCGGCGATGTTCTTAACGTCGATGCCCTTCGGACAGGCCACCGCGCACTCGTATTCGTTGGAGCAATTGCCGAAGCCCAGCTCGTCCATTTTGGCCACCATGTTCTTCACGCGTTGCGCGCGCTCGGGATGACCTTGCGGCAGCAAGGCATACTGGTTGACCTTGGCCGCCGTGAAGAGCATGGCCGCGCCGTTCGGACAGGCCGCCACGCAGGCACCGCAGCCGATGCACTCGGCCGCGTCCATCGCCGCCTCGGCCAGCGCCTTCTTCACCGGCGTGGTTGCCGCCTCCGGCGCGTTGCCGGTCTTGACCGAAATATAACCACCTTCGGCAATGATTTTGTCGAGGCCGCCACGGTCGATAATCAAATCCTTAATTACCGGAAACGCCTTCGCGCGGAAGGGTTCGATTGTGACGGATTCGCCGTCCTTGAACTTGCGCATGTGCAACTGGCAGAGCGTAGTACGCTCGTGCGAGCCGTGGGTCTTGCCGTTCACCAACGAACCGCAGCAACCGCAAATCCCCTCGCGGCAGTCGTGCTCGAACGCAATCGGCTCCTTGCCGGCCAAGGTGAGCTCTTCGTTCACCACATCAAGCATTTCGAGGAACGATGCATCGGTATCGACGCCGTTGGCCTCGTAGGTTTCAAAGCGTCCTTCTTCGCCCCGGTTCTGGCGCCAGACCTTCAATGTTAGATTGATCTTCTTCGACATGACTTGCCTTCCTTCGAGCAGGCGAGCCGCCTGCGATACTTAAAACCTAAAACTTGAAACTTAACTCTTATTTATACGACCTCTGCGTCAGATGGACTTCTTCGAATTCCAGATGCTCCTTGTGCAGTTCCGGCTCCTGATCCAATCCCTTGAACTCCCATGCGCCGACATAGCAGAAGTTTTCGTCGTCGCGCAGGGCTTCGCCCTCCTCCGTCTGGCTCTCCACGCGGAAATGACCGCCGCACGATTCGGCGCGGTGCAACGCATCCTTCACCAACAGCTCGCCAAACTCCAGGAAGTCGGCCACGCGGTTGGCCTTTTCAAGGGCCTGGTTCAAATCGTCGGCCGAGCCGGGGACGTTCACGTTCTTCCAGAACTCCTCGCGGATCTGCGGAATCTTTTCGAGGGCTTCCTTCAGGCCCTCTTCGGTGCGCGCCATGCCGCAGTTTTCCCACAGCAGATGGCCCAGCTCCTTATGGAAATCGTCGACCGTACGCTTGCCGTTGACGGCGAGCAGGCGATCGAGCTTGTCCTTGGCGGTTTTTTCCGCCTCAACGAACGCTTCGTGGTCGGTGGCGACCTTCTCGAATTTGTTGGAGGCGAGATAATCGTTGATGGTGTTGGGCAGCACGAAGTAACCGTCGGCCAACCCCTGCATCAGCGCGCTGGCCCCGAGACGGTTCGCTCCGTGATCGGAAAAGTTGCATTCGCCGAGTGCATAGAGTCCGGGCACCGTGGTCATCAGGTTGTAGTCCACCCACAGGCCGCCCATCGTGTAGTGAACGGCGGGATAGATCATCATCGGCGTCGTGTAGGGATCTTCGTCGGTTATGCGGTTGTACATTTCGAACAGGTTGCCGTACTTGGCCTCGATGTTGTCGCGGCCCAGCCGCTCGATCGCTTCGGCAAAGTCGAGGTAGACCGCCTTGCCGGTCGGGCCGACGCCGCGGCCTTCGTCGCACACCTGCTTGGCGTTGCGCGAAGCGAGGTCGCGCGGGACCAGGTTGCCGAAGCTGGGATACTTGCGTTCGAGGTAATAGTCGCGCTCGTCTTCCGGAATCTGGCTGGCCGGCCGTTTGTCGCCTTTCTTCTTCGGCACCCAGATGCGCCCGTCGTTGCGGAGCGATTCGGACATGAGCGTCAGCTTGGACTGGTATTCGCCATGCACCGGAATGCAGGTCGGATGGATCTGCGTGTAGCACGGATTGGCAAAGCAGGCCCCCTTCTTGTAGGCGCGCCACGCCGCGCTGGCGTTGCAGTTCATGGCATTGGTGGAGAGAAAGAAGACGTTGCCGTAGCCGCCCGTGGCCAGCACGACCGCATCGGCTTCGTGGCGGGTCAGTTCGCCGGTAACCAGGTTGCGCGCAATGATGCCGCGGGCCTGACCGTTGATGACGACGATATCGATCACCTCGGTGCGGGTGTGCATCGTGACCCCGCCCTTCTTGATTTCCTTCTGCAGCGCACCGTAGGCCCCCAGCAAAAGCTGCTGGCCGGTTTGTCCGCGGGCGTAGAACGTGCGCGAAACCTGTGCGCCGCCGAAGGAGCGGTTGGCGAGATAGCCACCGTATTCGCGCGCAAAGGGAATCCCCTGCGCCACGCAATGGTCGATAATCAGGTTCGAGCATTCCGCCAAACGATAGACGTTGGCTTCGCGCGAACGGAAGTCGCCGCCTTTGACGGTGTCGTAAAAGAGACGGTATATGGAATCGCCGTCGCCCGGATAGTTCTTAGCGGCGTTGATCCCGCCCTGGGCAGCGATGGAGTGGGCGCGGCGCGGACTGTCGGAATAGGTGAACGCATGCACCTGGTAGCCCAGCTCGGCCATGGTGGCGGAAGCGGAGGCACCGGCCAGTCCGGTGCCGACCACAATCACCTTGTGCTTGCGCTTGTTAGACGGGTTGACCAGCTTGACCTTGAACTTGTGGTTCGTCCACTTTTCGGCCATCGGCCCTTCGGGAATTTTTGCGTCGAGTTTTGCCATGGGGTTCCTCTGCGGTTTAAAGATTACTGGAAATAGGCGACGACCGGAATGATCGCGAAGGTGGAGGCCATGGCGACCGCGATTATGGTGCTGGCCAGCTTGATCTTGCTTCCTTCGCGCGGAACGTAGAGACCGTAGGTCTGCAATGCACTTTGCAGGGCATGGCTCAGGTGCAGCGCAACCGCAACCATGAAGAAGACGTAGAAAACCACATTGCCCGGATGCGAAAACTTTTCCAGCAGCATACTGTACACATCGGTGACCTGCTCGCCGTGCAGCTCCGTCGACGGCTTCGAGCGCAGCGTGAAGTCCAGCAGGTGCTTGACGATGAAGATAAAAATCATCCCCCCCGAATACGGCATCAGGCGGGCGGCCAGCGAGCGCTCCTTCGAGGCCTTCTGTGTAAACCGCTTGTCATGCGCCTTGGCGTTGGCGAAGGCCACGCGAAACCCCATGAACATGTGGACCGAGATGGAGATGATCATCAACACCTCGACCGCAATCAGGATCGGCACCAACTGGTGCAGGTGCTCCGCATAGGAATTGAAAAGATCCTTCCCAAACAGGAAAAGCACATTCCCGCTCATGTGTGGAATCAGAAATACCAGAAACATGATCAACCCGGAGGTTGCCAACAACAATTTTTGGCCGATCGAAGAAAAAACCGTACTCTTAACACTCATTTAATGAAAACTCCGTATGGAATGCACTTTTGATAGCTATATGTTACAATGCCTATAATATTTACCCTGAATTGGGAATCCGTTTGTTCATATTTCTACCGAGCCACAACTGCGCCGCCCTATTTATTAGGAAATTTTAATATTGATACGCCCTCCCATCAAGCCGCGAGTTCTCCTTTTTCCCGCTTAACCAAGCCCCCGCCAGCCGTTCCATTGTCTGCGGAATCGGGATTGATTTAGTGGCATTCGTACGCATAATGGGAGCGCAACACTCAACGAATGAAAGGGGCATGACCATGGGGAAAATCGACAACCTGAAACTCGAGAATCTCGACCAGCTTTTTCCGGAAGACTTCACCAAGGAGCAGATCGCCAAGGGCAAGACGCTCTTCCTTAAGGAGGTGTCCGACACCATGCACCGCTTCTACGGCGGCAAGATGCAGACCGTCCCGAAAGCCGGACTGTATGGCTTCAACTGGTTCAACGTCTGGTACACCCCCGGCGTCTCCAAGGTTTCCACCACCATCCGCGACAATCCCGACGAATCGTTCAACCTCTCCAACCGCGGCAATCTCATCGCGGTCGTTTCCGACTCCACCCGCGTGCTGGGCGATGGCGACTGCGGCCCCTCCGGCGGCCTTGGCGTGATGGAAGGCAAAGCCTTCCTGATGAAATACCTCGGCGGCGTCGATGCCATCTCCCTCTGCATCGATTCCCGCAATGAAAACGGAGATCACGATCCCAAAAAAATTATCGAATTCGTCAAAATGCTCGCCCCCAGCGTCGGAGGCGTCAATCTGGAGGACATCTCCCAGCCCAACTGCTTCGAGGTGCTCGACACCCTGCGCGACGCCTGCGACATCCCCGTTTGGCACGACGACGCCCAAGGCACCGGCTGCGTTACCCTCGCCGGCCTCATTAACGCCCTCAAGGTGGCCGACAAGAAAATCGGCGACGTCAAGATTGCCATGCTCGGCGCCGGCGCCTCCAACACCACCATCGCCAGCCTGATCCTGCAGGCCGGCGCCGACCCGGCCAAAATGGTCATGTGTGATTCCAAGGGCGGACTGCACACCGACCGGTCCGATATCGAGGCCGACACCGCCTTCTATAAGAAATGGGATCTGTGCCAACGCACCAATCCCACCAAGATCAACTCCATTGAAGCCGCCATGGAAGGCGCCGATGTGCTTATCGCCCTATCCAGACCCGGTCCCGACACCGTCAAACCGGAGTGGATCGAAAAGATGGCCGACAAGGCGATCGTCTTTGTCTGCGCCAACCCGGTTCCGGAAATCTACCCCTACGCTGCCAAGGAAGCCGGAGCTTACATCGTCGCTACTGGCCGTGGCGACTTCCCGAACCAGGTCAACAACTCGCTCTGCTTCCCCGGCCTGCTCAAAGGCGCCCTGCTCGTCAAGGCGAAGAAGATCACCGACAAGATGGCCATCGCCGCCGCCTACGCCATCGCCGAAGTCGCCGAGAAGAAGGGCCTGAGCCCCGACTACATCTGCCCGCTCATGGACGAAACCGAAACCTTCCCCTCCGTCGCAAAGGCTGTGGCATTGCAAGCCATCGAAGACGGCGTTGCCCGTCATGAAATGTCCGGCGACGAGGTCTACGCCCAGGCCAAGAAGGACATCGACGAAGCCCGCGCCCTCACCGACCACCTCATGCAGGAAGGCTACATCGCCGAACCCACCCCCGAAATGCTTGAAGAGTGCCTGGAAAGAGCCATAGCGCAAATGGGCTAATGGATAGATGGCTGGAAAAGCAATTCAGATCATCGCCACCTACCGACTGTTTACTTCAGCGGCAGGTAGATGTCGGTGATGAGTTCATGCTCGGGCGTCTCCGGCATCAGGTTCAGGTAGTGGAAGTATAGCGGGAAGTCCCGCAACTCCTCCCCGCTTTGCGGCAACCATTCGCGGTAGAGCGGGTAAATGCTTTCGCCGAGCCGTTCGTGGGCGCCGAGGTGACGCACCACGGCACAGCGGCCGCCGGGGATCCGACCGTTTTCCACGCCTTGCGGATTGGCCGGCACGGGCCCGGATACTTCGCCGCAGATGTCGAAACGGAATTCCTCCGCCGGCGTGTTCTCGGGATCATCATAGGCGATGCCGAAGGTCCGGCAGGTCTTGACCGGCGAAAGGCCGCTTGCCCTGCGCCACTCGATAAACTTCAGCGCGGTGTCGTTCACCAGCTCAGGAGCGCCGCGGTGTGCCAGCACCGCCAGCGGGGTTTCTGCAAAATCTACAATACGTACGTTCATGTCTTCTTTCCTTTCTCTAGACGGCAACCGCACACGCTCGGTCCACGATTGCCAGTGGGGTGATGTTCTGAATTGGGTCGGGGATTGGCCGAAGGCCTGACGAAAGGCGCGGGCAAACGCTTCCGGGCTCTCGAAACCCGACTCCAGCGCAATGTCGATGACCCGGTCGCGGCCGAAGGCCAGCCGGTAGGAGGCTCTTCGCAGACGTAACAACCGTACGTAGGCCGCCACACCGAGACCGACATACTGGGAAAACTGACGATGGAAGTGGAACTTCGAAAAATGGGCCACCCGGCTCAATTCCTCGACGCTCAATCCCTCGTCCAAATGCTGCTCGATATATGCGAAGACGCGCTCGAAGCGCTTCGCGTAGTTTTTCAACGTCAGATCATTCACGGCCGATTCCTTCTCAATTCGGCAGACATCCTATCCCGCCGGCGTACCCCCGTCCTGACCGAAATTGCTCAAAACACGGGAAACAAGCGTGCACAGCCTGGCTCATGGATTCCGCATAGGATCGGGCTGGAATCCAGCATCCAACCTGATACCTTACAGCACAGAGCGAACGGATAAGGTCCGAACCGGGCCGTCCACCAAACTGAGGATGAAGATGATTGTAGTTTACGGAATCAAGGAAACCCTGAACCCGATCAAGGGCCGGTTATCCGATGTTATCCACGGTTGCATGCAGTCGGTTCTCGGCATGCCGGAAGACAAGCGCGCGCACCGGTTTTTCCCGATGGATCCGGAGGATTTCTACTATCCGGGCGGCCGCAGTGACGCCTACACGGTCATAGAAATCAATATGATGGAAGGTCGTGAAAAGGAAACGAAGAAGGCCCTGATTAAAACGCTGTTCGAGCAAATCGAGAAACACGTGGGCATCGCTCCGATCGATCTGGAAATCACGATCAAGGAACAGCCGGCGCATTGCTGGGGATTCCGAGGCATTACGGGCGACGAAGCCAAACTCGATTATAAAATCAGCGTATAGAACGAAATGAAAGGACACCTACTTATGCCAGAAATCACCGGCTCCTGCCTCTGCGGAAACATTAAATACAGTACGTCCGCCGAACCGGCCTTCATGGCCAACTGCCACTGCAAGTCGTGCAAGAAAACCAGTGGCTCCATGTTCTCGGCCATCATCGGGATTCCCGAACCCCTGAACGTTGCCGGCGAAACGCTCGGCTCCTATTCTGATGTCGGCGACAGCGGCCAGCCCATCCACCGCCACTTCTGCACAAACTGCGGTACGTTGCTGTTCGCCAGAGGCGAAGTGACGCCGGGCGTGCTCTACCTTCGTGCCGGCACCATCGATAGCGAGTTCGAATTTTCACCCAACATCAATGTCTACTGGCGCGATCACAAGAACTGGCTCCCCGGAGACATTCCCTGCTTCGAAACCATGCCTCCGCGGGATTGAGCCCGATAAAGAAGGTCATTTGTTCAATCGGCACAACAAAACTGCCGGCGCTTTTCGAGACCGTTTCGCAAGATCAAGTCCAGGCGACTAGGAGCTGCACTAGTCGATATAGCCAAAGACGTGCTTGCCGATGGTGCGGACACCCCGAAGGTCGTAGGCCCAGTCTGGCGTGGCCTTATCGGGATTGTAGAAGTGGGTCAGGTGTTCCCACTTCTGCCTGCCGGCCATGAGCACCCAGGCAAGGCCGTAGCATTCACCGCGGGCCAAGAGGTCGTCGGGCTGAATCCCCTTCCCCGTAATATAATATTCCGGCACATCCACCAGGTCGTTCCAGCAGGAAAACTGCCTGTTCTGGAGACAGACCTCGACAAGTGATAGTTTTTTGAGCTTGGACCGCGTCTTGATCACGGAGGCGACTGCAATTTTCCCGTCGATCGACTCTCCGCGGGCTTCGGCATAGAGCGTATAGCTTATGATATTTACGGCGGCTACGCTGTACGGAGGGGGTGGTTTCCGCGCCGGGGATTCGGTCGCCGGCTTTGCTACCGCGTTGATGGGTGATTCGGATTCCACCGTCGTCGACTGGTTCGTCGCGCCCCCGGGTTGCACCTCCTGCGCACCGACTTTCGCGGCCAGCGGAAGGCCCAACAAGGCCAGCGCCATTTCTCTTCGGGTATTCATAATCATCCTCGCCAACTCCTATCGGACTGGAAGCAAGTGCCGTTCCGATTTGGAGACATTCTATGGCCAGCACGGCGTGAAGCCACCCTTTATGCTTTTTATTTTGATCCCGTAACCTAAAATCGATTTCCAATGAAAAGGAAACGCAAGCATAGGGAGCCGCTGGACTGGAGCCGATCCATCGAGGATCATCCGCATCAGGAAACGATGGCCGAGGAGATGCTATCCCTGATTCATCCCCGCACCCGCAGTAGAGCATATGCGGCCGGAGCCATCTTCGAACTGATCCAAAACGACATCGAGGCCGACGAGGGATTCGTACAGCGCTGCCCGAAGTGCCACCACCGTTCGCTGCGCAAGTTGCGCCCGGAAGAGAAGACGTCGGCTGCCGACAGCAACTGGCGCTGTTTTGAATGCGGCAACGACTGCGATGAGTTCGGCAACAAACTTTGACTACATGAATCCAGGGACCTACATGAAACCGAGCCGCCACGCGCTTTACGCTTTCATTCCGCTGGCCATCGGCGGATGCCTGCTGCTTGCCGCGTGCCACTCCGCCAGGCGCGGAATCGAAGTCGCCCAGCCCATTGAAGCCAAGCCAAAGAGCGCGACGGCCCATGCCCGCAAATCGCTCGCCCTGGTCTACGTCAAAAAGGCCGAAGAACAACTCGCGCAGATCACGGATCCCGAGGCAAAGCGGAAGGCCGGCCTGGCGATTGCCGAAACCTACGCGTTGCTCGACGAACCGCAAACCGGCCGGCGGTTTCTTCCACCAATGCCACCGCGACCCAACGATCCGGCAAGCCATGATGACTTTCTTGAATACATCGCCGTGCTGGCGGCGCTGGGCGAATATGAAAAACTCGAAGGCGCCATTGATGCCGTGCATGCCCCGGCGGAGAAGGACTTAATCCGCAGCTATGTCGTGTACTACGATGCGCTCCTGCAGCGCGGCAATTTGCCAACAAGCCTGAATGCGGCGGCTACGGAACTTCAGGACAATCCCAGTCCCCATATCCTTTTCTACCTTGCTCTCGGTTACCAGCAGACCGGCCATTCCGAAAAGGCACGGCAAACGTGCCTGATGCCTAAAGCGCCGCTGGCGCGTCTGCTGACCTGCGCCTACATGGCGGCCACCATGGGCATGGCCGGGGAAGAAGACGAGACGGCATTCTATATCGATGAGGCGACCGACGCCCTGGCGAATACCCCTGACGCCCCGTCGGTGGATGCATACACGCTCATGCTGTATGGCCGGGCCCTGGTCTTTGCGGGCAGATTCGAGGAGGCAACGGATATCTATGCGGAGCTCGGCAACAAAATCGACGGCATATACCTGGGCAGCGTGCTGGCCAAACGGCTCCGCTATTCCGGCAATCCATCGATTGCGAAATCCGTAGTCAGGAACATTGAGTCCAGGATTGCCCGTTATGAGGCCGAAGCCAGACAGTTGGACTATCTCTACAACTGCGAAGGCGATTTCCTGGCCAGCCTCGAGATGTTCAACGAGTTCAACGGGCAGTTGAGGCGCATTACCGATCCTCAGCACAAGATCCAGCTTCTGCTCGGCGGCGCCCAAGCCCTCGCCGATGCGTATCTGTACGACAGCTGGGCCAATTAATCCGTAATGCAGGTTGCCCTCCTGCCCACCGCAACTCCATAGTCCTCCTCCGACGAGGGAGGCGCGCCATGGAAAACTACACCATCCGAACCGCAACACGGGACGAGGTTGATCTGGCGATCGAATGGGCGGCGAAAGAGGGGTGGAACCCCGGCCTGCACGATGCCGAGTGCTATTACGCGGCCGATCCGGGCGGATTCCTCGTTGGACTGCTCGATGGCGAACCCATTGCCATGGTTTCTTCGACGCGCTATGGCGAGACATTCGGGTTTGCCGGATTCTACATCGTCAAGCCCGCGTATCGCGGAGCAGGATATGGCCTGCAAATCGCCCAAGCGGCCATGAAGCAGCTGGCCGGCCGGACTATCGGCTTGGACGGCGTGGTCGAGCAGCAGGAAAACTACAAGAAATCCGGCTTCAACCCGGCCTATCGCAATGTCCGCTACGAAGGCCGAGGCGGCGGCCTCGCACCCGACCATTCTGGAATCGTACACTTGATGGCCATCCCCTTTGAAATCCTAGCGGCCTATGAGCACCCTTTCTTTCCCGAACAGCGGGATGCGTTCCTTAAGACATGGATCAACCAGCCGGACGCCACGGCTCTCGGCATCATCGATGCCGGCAAACTAGCGGGCTACGGTGTGATCCGTGCCTGCCGTACCGGCCACAAGATCGGACCGCTGTACGCTGACCGCGCCGAATGGGCGGATACGCTGTTCCAGGCCCTCCGATCGACCGTTAAACCGGGCGACCCTGTCTATCTCGATGTCCCCGAACCGAACGAAGCCGCTGTCGCACTTGCGCAGCGCTATGGTATGACGACCGTATTCGAGACCGCCCGCATGTATTCGGGCGAGGCACCCGATCTGCCGTTGAACCGCATCTTCGGCGTATGTTCATTTGAAATTGGATAACCAGGAAAGGAACTAGAACATGAAAAAATGGATTTTCGGAACCCCTGTCACGGCCTTCATTCCTTCCGTCGGACTGTTACTCTTTCGCCTGACGTTCGGCGGCTTCATGCTCTTCGGCCACGGCTGGGGCAAACTGATGTCGTTCGGGGAAATATCGGCCAAGTTTCCCGACCCGCTGGGCATCGGAAACAAACTGAGCATGGGTAGCGCGGTTTTTTGCGAAGTCGTCTGTGCGGCCCTCGTAATGCTGGGGCTGGCCACCCGCGTCGCAGTGTTGCCATTGGTCTTCACCATGGGCGTGGCGGCTGTCATTATCCATGGAAGCGATTCATTCTTCATGTCGGGCGGCGCGGCCAAGGAGCCGGCCCTGATCTACCTTTCCGCATTCGGTTTGCTGTTTTTCACTGGCGCGGGCTGTTTCTCGCTCGACGCACTGTTCAGGAAAAAACCGTAAAACGGCCTGCCGCAGCCACATAAGCGGGATCACGGTCTCAACAGATGGTCGCTGGTCAAAATGCGTACTCCTTGTTCCTGCATCTCCGCGACCGCCCGGTTGACATCGCCATCATTAAGATCCACTCCCCGGCACGCATCGATGACTACGCTGGTGTTGAATCCCAGATCCACCAGATCTAGCGCGGTATACTTGACGCAGTAGTCGGTGGCCAAGCCAGCCACGTCCACCTCGTCCACCTGTTTGTCGCGCAGGTATTGATCCAGCCCGGTAGCTTTGCGCCGGCCGTTGTCAAAAACACCGCTATAGCTGTCGATCGCCGGATCGGCCCCCTTCTGGAACACCGCATCGAACGCCTCTACGTTCAAGCCATCGACGAAAGCCGCGCCGAAGGTTCCCTGAACACAATGCACCGGCCACAGGATCTGCTCCAATCCGTTAAGGTCGACGATCTTGCCTATGTCACCTGCATCCGTTGCAAAACTACCGTGCCCAGGCGGATGCCAATCCTGCGTGGCCACGACCAGATCGTATCGACCCATGATTTGATTGATGATCGGCAGGATTTCATCGCCACCCGCGACCCCAAGCGCACCGCCGGGGGCAAAATCGTTTTGGACATCCACGACAATCAACGCCTTCATTTCAGGACCTCTTCTTCTCTTGTATCAACCGCTGTCTCAGCCGGGCCAGATGCTCCTCGAGTCCAACGAAGTACGGCGCTGCCATTTCCAGTCCGCGCACACTGTCGGGCAGGCGCGCCAGTTGATCCCGGCTTCGGGCCCGGACATCATCCAAGGGGGGCGGTTGGTAAACGCAACGTCCCTGTTCGAACACCGGAACCAACAACGCTTCGTATCCGCATGCAGCACCAAAGTGACGTTGATCCCCCGGATCAACCATGCCGACAAAGACCGCATCTCTTCCAGGCGGCGTGCGGACATCGTAGATGCCATCCCCGAGGAATCGTCCGCTGCCATCGATATGGCGGCGTACCTGCTGCATGCCGGGCGTGGTCGTCTTGGACCGGTCCTCCGAAAGTTTTAGACAGTCTACCCACGGTCTTCCCGCATGACGGATCGCCGACAATTTGTAGACCCCGTCCAACGCCGGCTGGTCGTATGCCGTAACCAGCTTGGTGCCTACGCCCCATATCCCGATCTTTGCTCCCTGCCGTTTCAGCTCGGCAATGGCATGCTCATCCAGATCGTTGCTGGCCACAATGCCCGCTTCCGGGAATCCTCCCTCATCCAGAATTTCGCGCGCGTCCCGGCTCAGTTGGGCAAGATCGCCGGAATCAAGCCGTATCCCGACCATCTCGTGCCCGCTCTTGCGCAGCTCTTTTCCGATGGCGACGGCTTTTCTAACCCCTTCGATCGTGTCGTAGGTATCAACCAGGAAAACGCAATTGTTGGGCATGGCGTCGGCATACCGCGCAAATGCCTCTTGTTCCGAGTCGAACGACATGACCCAGCTATGCGCGTGCGTCCCCTTGACGGGAATGCCAAACAGCTTTCCCGCCAGCATATTCGAGGTCGCCGAACACCCCCCGATATATGCGGCCCGGCTGGCGGCCAAGGCTCCATCGATTCCCTGCGCCCGCCGCAGGCCAAATTCCAGTACCGGTTCGCCCTTGGCGGCATCGCAGATACGGGCGGCCTTGGTCGCACACAGCGTTTGATAATTAACAAGATTCAGGAGCGGTGTTTCCAACAGCTGGCCTAGGATAAGGGGACCCTTCACTCTCAACAGCGGCTCATGAGGAAAGACCACCGTACCTTCCGGCACCGCGTCGACATCGCAGCGCAGGTCCATGCCGCGCAGGTAATCCAGAAAACCGCGATCGAAGAGTGCACCGCCGTTGTTTCCGGTCAGCGAAGCCAAATAGCTGATGTCATCGTCGGTAAACCGAAAGTCCTGCAGGTAGTCCATTGCAATTTCCAGCCCGCAAGCCAAGGCATAGCCGCCATTGAACGGTGCACGGCGAAAGAACAGGTGAAAGACGGCTTCATCCTCCACCCGGCCAGCTTTCCAATACCCATAGGCCATGGTGACCTGATATAAGTCGGTCAACAGCGCCAGATTTGCCGAATAGATCTTGTCGTTCATCTTCGCCCCTCAACAGGGCAAGTCTAACGCAGGATCTTCGGGCGACAATGTTTTTACCGCCACTCTTCGGAAAAAGGGGTTTTCTATGCCTTGAACAGGGAATGGAACGCCTGTTCACGGTGGCGGAAAATGCGTTCCAGGGTCGGCCTAACCAAGATGGGATGAACCAGGCGGCCAATGAAACCAAAGGGGGGTTCGTAGGAAACATGGTCGATGATCTTCACCTTGTCGCCCGCCGGTTCGATCCGGTGCTCATGGTACCAAAAGCGGTAGGGCCCTATCTTTTGTTCGTCGACAAAGCTACGGCCGGGCTCGATGTGCTTCAGTTCACTGACCCAAGTCCGCCAGCCCACCACCGGGATCTTCACCCGATATTCCACGATGAGTCCGTCGTACATGGCATCCGGCACATCGCTGACAATCCTGAACGCCATGTCGTCCGGCGTAATGCGGTCCAGGTTTTCAGGATGGCTGATAAATTCCCAGACCTGTTCCAGCGACGCCTCAACTTCAATTTCCTTGTGTAACGTATACATCCGTTTCCTCGTTCAGTCCCTTTACCGGCATACTGCTGACGGCTTTATGGACGTTCGAACAACGTCAGTGAACCTTTCAGGAAAATGAGACTTTAATCCGTTTTTTTTTCGCCGCCCTCTTTCGAATTCGCCTTTTTCTGGCGGTGATGGGCGGCGAGGACGTCGTCGAGTTCCAGGCCGGTCAGTTTGGTGAGCGTGTTGAACAGCGAGTTGAACACGAAGAGCATGACCACCATGACCGGAACAAGCACCACGGTATTGCTCAACCCCATCATTTTGCCCAGCTCTGCGGCATACGCATCGGAGCTTGGGTCGCTTTTCAAGACGATCTTCGCGAGGATATAACTGAGAACCGACGAAAGGAACATCGCCGAAGAAAAGCCCCAGGTCAGGCCGACCAGCCGCTTTTCGAAGCGCTCCTCGTTCCCCTTTTCGCGCAACGCTCCCTTCAAGCGCTCCACATCAAACAGCGATTCGGTGAGCAACAGTTTCTTGATCAGTGGGAACGGGGTCTTCAACGATGCAACAATGATAAGGCCGATGATGAGCGGGATGGCGGCCTCTTTGCGAGCCACCCATTCCGGCGGCAACTTGAAGATTCCGAAAATGCCGGTGAGTAAAACACTGACCAATCCGATGATGGCCAGCACATCGGCCTTGCGTTCGCGGATGACGGTTTTCACCCCATGCGTAATCGGGAAGGCCACGGCCACCACCAGTCCCAAAACGGGCCCAAGATACTTCTCCTTGCTCAGGAAGGTGAGGATGCAGACGGGGATGACAATGTTGACCAGCAGACTCGTCAGCGGGTTTTCCGGTTTAGGCTTGGCCTCATTCATGCTACCTCCAAAATGAAAAGAGTGTACGCATCCCGTCACGGGAAACCAAACGAAATTGGGAGCGGGATGGCCTAATTGGAGTGCCTGTATCGACGAGGAAAAATAGGAGACCCGATATGGATTCGCTAGGTATATTGATCAGTGTATTGCTCGGTGCCATTGGCATGGGATACATCGTTTACGGGCGCCGCCAGATGCATTCCGTGGCACTGATTGTGGGCATTGCCCTCTGCATATTCCCCTATTTCGTTCCGCAGGTATGGCTGACCCTGATCATTGCCGGCGGACTGATGGCGCTGCCTCGGTTTGTTGATTTTTAGGTAGCCCATTGCGCCGATCTGCATGGCGGTGCATTCCTGTAGACCGAACATAAACCGGCTTTACGCTGTCCAACGCGGTGTTAACACCAACCGCAGGAGGATGGCATGATTGATAAAACCGTATACGGCCCCATGGAATACCTCGCTCCCGACACGGACCTGCAAGCAATTCTCGAAATTAGCGGAATCAAATGCCCCGACGGAACGGCAATCTCACACGTGTTTCTCGATGAAGTGCAGGGTGATCGCATCGCAGATTTGATTCAAAGCGCCAACTATGCCGGATCATTCACCGTGCCGGAGGATCTTTCCGAGGACCGCACGGTACAGATCGATGTGACAAACGCGCTCCGAAAGGCGGAACAGCTCCGGCCCAATTTCCACATCACGTTCCTAACCGAATACGCAGATACATCGACAGAGTCTCCGGCATTGAAGTTCGACGAGATGCACATCATCCACGAACCCCCGCTGCACATCGATCTCGATATTTCAGCGGACGTGGTTGGAGGACTGCGGACCGATCAGCGCCGGCCGCGGAAACATGCGGACTAGAGTCTTTTAAGAACTGTTGTGGCCGACACTTCATGTGAATGTCGGAGTCCGAGACCCCGCCGGACCTGCGGGGGACACGAACGGCTACACGCTAGCGGAATCAGAATGGAGGGGGCGGCGGTGGTGGTTCATCCGGAGGCGGCGGTTCACTGCTACTTCTGTTATCTTGCTGCCTGATGACACGGAAACAACAACTGAGAGCATGTTCATCATATACCTTGACCGTCTGGTTGGAGACAGCCGTGAACTCCTCCAGGTCCATCCATGCTCCTTGTTGCAGATTGGTGGAGCACTGAACGGTATAGCTGGCGCCTGACGTGGTTTCCACCGTAAGGCGAACCGAAGCGGAACCAACAAGAATGGCACTGATCCGACCTGAAGCATACGCTGATGAAAACATTAAAACAAAAACCATGCCTACCCTGAAAAATGATCGAATATCCATGAGCAAAGAACCTCCCTGAAAAACATTCATACACAGACAAGACGCCATCGGCGTCATCATAAGTCACTATATAGCAACTACTTTGCCATGTTTTTCTTTGCTCTGGACAAAATTCTTACAAGTTGAATCGGGCCTTGCGACGGGTTTTCCTTTTCTTGCGAGTCCAACATACGGAACCGGTTATTTAGCGACCGGACATCCCGTTGAAAAGCGATGGTTCCACCGGCATTGTTTTGGGGAAAACAGGCGTTGGCAAAGCGACACAAGTCGCCCCGGGACGGAAAGCATTATATTTAAAAATCCTGAAAGACGGGGCCGTTGGTAACGCAGAACTCCCCGGCTGCCGTTGAGCGGTAGATCTGGTCGATCATATCCTTCGTCAACGCCGAGGTTTTAAAAATGGGATAGATGGGGCCGCCTTGATTGTTCCGTTCGTATTCCGCGCCCTTCTCCTCGACCGCGATGGCGAAGCAACACTCCCCGTCCTCGTCCCCAATAATGATGTCCAGGTCTTTTGGCACTTTCGGCTCAAGGGTGATCCACTCGCCTTTCATGCAACGGTCGTTGTTGATGAAGTGGCCACGGGTGCCCAACCGCGGGTTGTAGCGGCTTCCGATCAACTCCAGAAAATCCTCATAGCGGTCCGGGGTGTTCCATGTGCCGGCCCAGACCACCTCGCCATCCACCAGGATTACGATGAAGTAATCGGCCGAACATACAAAACGGAACGTGATTCCCTCCTTGTGCACCAACTGGCCCCGGTAGTGCACCATCCAGAATCCCCCGCTACTGTCCTGCGTATCAAAGGCGCTGGGAGCAATAGAGGACCAGGTGGGTCCCGTAACCAAGTGGGAGGCATACAGTTTTTTCGGGGCCCGGTAGTACCGCGACAAAGCGGAATCGCGGCATCCGCTTTCGATGAACCGGTTGATGGCCCCCAGCCAGGTGTACTTGTCGGGCAGGCCTCGCCACTGGCCGTCCCGGTTGCGCTTGAAATCGTAGAACGTCCCCTCCAGTTCGTTGCCCAGTTTCTGGACCGAATCGCCAAAGCCCGTGGGTGGTACCAACTCTGGAATATCAATGCAGGTGACCGCATTAACGATGCCGTCTATCAGGCTGTCCCCCGCCCCGGTCAGGTCCGGGATCGCGATGGCGGGCAGGGTGTCCGGCTTAACATGCGCCACAATTCGAGGCGATGCTTCGGGATTGGCTTCCTTGGAGATGCGGGGCTTCGCCTTTTTGGGCTCGAGAACCGGCCGTACGGGAACCTTCGGATCAACGAACACCGTCTTATCCGGGCGCATGATCGTACAAACCACAATGAGTCCGGCGAAAAACACCAACGCGGCATGGACCAGAAGACTGATGAGAAAACCGCTGGGCGCACCCTTGGCCATCGATTTGGTTTGGGCTTGCTGCATCATGACGCCACCACCTTTCCCTTTGCTCAAGAGCATCAACGCTCTTCAAGGTGGATACGCACAAGGAGTCGTTTTTCTTTGCGGGTTTGGAATCCAATACCAGCAGCGGAAAAGCGCAAGTCACGGAATGCCCGACCGGAGCGGCCCTCCGGCAGACAATGTGAGAGCACCTCAGACGGATAGCTATAAACGGCCCGAAGCCTGAGCTGCGATGTAGCTTCGCGGCCGGGTGGGATAGGTGCGCTGGGCCGTATCGTCCATGTAGTTGCCAACATAGCGCTCTTCCAACGTCCGCCAATGATCCTCAAGCCAGCCATTGGAACCATTCATGGCAATCACCTTTCCGCGTTTGTCCTTGACCACGATCAGGAACCCGAAATACTGCTCGCCGTAGCGGTCATAGTTTGTGCTGTCCGGCCAATTGTCTGTCATCCGAACCGTCCGCTTACTGTAGTACTCAAACTCGCTCTTGTGGCGCTCCTTAAGCTGAAACGGAGCAGAGAATCTGTCCAGCAGGATATACCGATTGCCCTTCAGTTCCTTCCCGATGACATGCACATCCACCGTCAACGGATAGGGATAGTCCCCGGAGCCGTCTTGCTTGATCAACACGCCAAAATTTGCCCGCTGTTCCGGAGGGCGGTCTTCCGCCCCGCGGACCATGGAAAAATTCTTGCGCGTGATCGATTTCCTGAAATCGAGCTTCATGGCCGGCGGGTTTTCCAGCACTAGGTATTCCTTGTCTTCATCCGACAAATCCATTACGGCTTGCTCGAACGTCAACTCCTTACCGTCGGCATCTTTCAGGACCAACTTGTCGAACATGGTCTTTACGTATACGGCCTCGAGGGTTTGGCCGTTCTTGAACGACCATGTGCGTATTGACCGCCCTTCCTTGGGCGCTATTTCCTGGGATTTTTCCTTACGGACAACATTCTGCCCCCCCGAGGGTGCGTCGTAGTCGCAGAATACCGGCCCGTTCGTTACGCAGACCTGCCTATCGCCCAAGCCCCGGTAGATTTGGTCGACCATGTCGTGCGACAGCACCGCCGTCCGGAAGATCGGCAGGATGGGTTTCCCCTGGGGACCATTCTCGTATTCCGCATCCTTTTCCTCCACAGCGATGACAAAACCGCACTCGCCGTTTTCATCACCAATGATGATGTCGATGTCCTTGGGCGCGCCCGGCTCCAGAGTGATCCATTCACCCGCCATGGCGCGGTCGTTCCCCATAAACTGTTTGCGGGTACTCAACATGGGATTGAACATTCCACCCACCAGCGTTTGGAAATCCTCATAGCGCTCAGGCGTGTTCCACACGCCAGCCCACACGATTTCCCCGTCAACCCGGATCACGATGAAGTAGTCGGATGAGCATACGAATCGGAAGGTTATGCCGTCCTTGTGCACCAGCTTACCCTTGTAATGTACCATCCATGCACCCCCGGCGGCATTGTCCGGATCGGGATCAAATGCTGCCGGTGCCACGTCGGAACGATTGGGTGGAATCACAACACACTGGGCATAAAGCTTTTTCGGAGACCTATAGTACTTCGACAGAGTAGATGCATTCCAATTGTTCTTAATAAACTTGTTTACGATTAGCAGATACTCCTGAGTGCTATATCCGCCTTTCCAACTCCCATTGCGCCCTCGTTTAAAGTCATAAAACGTACCAACAAGATCGTTGCCGATCGACGTGGTGGATCCCAGCACGGTTACCCCTTCACCGATCTCCGGCATATCCAGAAAGTCGCCGTCCAGTCCCGTGCCCGCAAGAAGGCCGGTACCCGTGCCCACGAGGTCGGGAATCTGGATATCAGGCATCTTGGCAGTTTTCACTTTGGCCACGATGCGCGAAGACGGCTTGGGCGTGGAGCTTTTCTGCACCTTCACCTTCGGCTTCTTGAGTTTCATCTTCGGACGTTCCACCGGCGGCGGCGGTTCGAAAACTGGTTCCTCCTTGGGAAGCACCTGGAAAACTACGAAAATACCGGCCAGGAAAAATACAACTCCATGGAAGATCAAGCTGATGACCAAGCCACTCGGGGCACCTTTGTTTACTTTCTGCGACCTCTTCATATTCCTCCACCTAACCACATTCCACTAGTCTCGATGATTAACATATCGGCACGCATGTGAAAATACAACCTATGAATAATGCACCATCGCAACACGCGCCTTGCCTCAGGCACAATGGATACGTCAACCATGCAGGGTATATTTGAAAAAACTTCGCACAACTCAAAAAACATCGCAACATAGAGTTAATACGTACAAAGGCTGAATAGTAGGTCGCGAAATATAAAAAAAGGGCCGGAAGCAAAGTTCCAGCCCTTTGAAAATTGGGGTGAAAGACGGGATTTGAACCCGCGACCTCCTGGGCCACAACCAGGCGCTCTAACCAACTGAGCTACAATCACCATCCGGAAGAGACGAAGAACATATCGATAAATGCCGGAGAATCAACCGTTTTTCTTCTAAAAATCACACCCCCGCAGTGGCGATCCGGCGGAAATGCCCATACTGGAGGCCGTCCTGTCAAAAGTTGCCCGGAGTCACGAAACATCCGCACTGCATGAAGAACCAGACTCATGCTGTTACAACCAACCAAAGCCTGCTAGTATACATCCATGAAGTCCGCCGCCCACATACTCGTTCTCCTACTCCTGCTTCTCGGCCTCCCGCTTGCGGGGGTGTGGATCTTCGGCCATGACATCGCCATATACCTCGAGTTTCCGCCGCGCACACAGCATGTCGCGCACGCCCCGTTTTCGTGGCCGGTCTTTATTGGCCTCGCCCTCGTCATTCTCGGCGTGATGCTGCCGTTCCTTTTCCAAATTGGAAGGACGTGCCCGCCGAGCGCGCCGCGGACAGATCGGCGATCCTCCTCTACCTTCCCACGATGGGGCTGGCTATCTCTCGTGCTTGGACTTTTATTCTGGGTGCTGGCCTGGACGCGTTTTTCGTGGTTTGAGCCGTTCCAGCTCTACACCTTCACGCCCCTGTGGATTTGCTATATTGTCGCGGTCAATGCCTTCACCCTTCGCCGGACCGGCCGCTGCCTAATGACGCACGACGCCCGCGTCTTCCTCCGACTGTTCGTCCTCAGCGCCGCATTCTGGTGGTTTTTCGAATACCTCAACCGCTTCGTGCAGAATTGGTACTATGTCGAATGCGGGCACTTTTCACCGCTTCAGTATTTCATCACCGCCACCCTCTCTTTTTCTACTGTCCTGCCCGCCGTTCTGTCCACCGAAGAGTGGCTTGCAAGCCACCCCCGTTGCTCCGCCGGACTACAAGGCAATGGCGCCATTTGGTGCCGGAAGCCCAAGGCGCTTGCATGGGCAGTACTGGTTTTGTCGAGTGCCGGCCTTTTCTTCATCGGCCGCTTTCCGGACTACCTGTTCCCGTTGCTGTGGGTGGCCCCGCTCCTCTTGCTTTTGGCCCTTCAAACCCTGCTGGATAAACCGCCCTTTTTCCCGGAAATGCGGGAGATGGATTTCCGCCGGGTCTTCCGCTTTGCCCTCTCCGCACTCATCTGCGGTTTTTTCTGGGAGATGTGGAACGACCACAGCCTCGCCAAGTGGATCTATACCATCCCCTACGTCCACCGCTTCCAGCTCTTCGAAATGCCGATCCTCGGCTACGCCGGCTACCTCCCCTTCGGCCTCGAATGCGCCGTCATCGCCGAGTTGGTGCGCCAGACCGGAAGGAGGCAGGATGATTAAGCGGATTCGAGACCGGATCATCCTACGCCTAGCGGCATATTGCCTTTCCCTGCTGGGTATTGCATGGATGCCGGCGGGCATGGTACGGAAACTGATCAAACCAATATCGCGCAGACAATTTTGTAATGGGCAAAACAGATCTGTCGGATTTATCCACATTGTGGAGCCACATCAATTTGACGATTTTTATTCTCTATCCCTTGGCTGTAAACTCTTTATGCTGTCGATGGATTAAATGGCACACCTCCTGCAAAATGCGCATTAGCAATCAGGCATTTAGGTTCCGTCCTTGGAACCGGAGGATGCAGCAAAAGGAGAGAGAGATGAATAAATCAAGATGGACAGCCGTCGCGGCTGTCTTTGTTGGCTTGTTGTGCTTTGCAGGCACAGCATTCGCTGGAGAAGGATCCCCCGAAGTCGATACCGGCACAACGGCGTGGATGCTAACCTCTACCGCCCTAGTTCTACTCATGATCCCGGGACTGGCCATGTTCTACGGCGGCCTAGTCCGCACCAAGAACGTGCTCGGTACCATGATGCACAGCTTTGCTGCCATGGCAGTTGTAGGTGTGCTTTGGATGGTGTGCGGCTATGCCATGTGCTTCGGCGATAACGTTCTGGGCGGATGGTTCGGGTGGAATTCCGACTATTTCATGCTCAAAGGGATCGACACCAATATCATGGATGCGGGCATCCCGGAATATGTGTTCGCCATGTTCCAAGGCAAGTTTGCCATCATTACCCCGGCGCTGATCGCCGGCGGATTTGCCGAGCGCGTCCGCTTCCGCGGCTTCTTCATCTTTACGGCTCTCTGGAGCCTGCTGGTCTACAACCCGCTCTGCCATTGGGTTTGGTGCGCCGGCACAGACGGCACCACCGCCACCGGCGGCTTCCTGTTCCACAAGGGCGCCATCGACTTTGCCGGCGGCACCGTGATCCACATTTCCTCCGGCGTGGCGGCACTCGTTTGCGCATTGTATCTTGGTGCCCGCCGTGGCTACCCCAAAACCGCCATGCATCCGAACAACCTCGTGATGACTCTCATGGGTGCCGGCCTCCTGTGGGTGGGCTGGTTCGGCTTCAACGCCGGTTCCTCCATCGACAGCGGCCTACTGACCGCCCAGGCCCTGACCGTAACGCAGGTGGCCGCCGCTGCTGGCGCGCTATCCTGGATGCTGCTCGAAGGCATCCTGTATAAGAAGGTTACCGCCCTGGGCTTTGTATCCGGTGTACTGGCAGGCCTGGTCGCCATCACTCCGGCCGCCGGCGCGGTGCAGCCTTGGGGAGCATTGATCCTCGGACTCGTGGCCTCGGTTGTCTGCTACCTGGCGATCGAAATGAAGAACAAGCTCGGCTACGACGACACCCTCGACGTGTTTGGCATCCATGGCATGGCCGGCCTGTTCGGCGCCATCGCCCTGACCTTTGTGCTACGCCCCGGCACTATCGACTGCAGCATATTGCACCAGCTTTGGACGCAGGTGGAAGGCTGCCTCGTCAGCGTGGGCTACTCCGCCGTCATGACCCTCATCATTGTTGTGCTGGTCGACAAGCTCTTCGGGTTCCGCATGGCGGACGACGCAGAACGGGCCGGAATGGACCACAGCCTGCACTCCGAGCACGGCTATGGACTGCTCAACCTTAATTCGTAAACACAGAGGTTTTTATCATGAAACTGATCACCGCCATTATTCAGGAAGACAAGCTCGACGAGGTGCGCGAAGCCTTGATCGCGGCTGAAATCGAACGCATTACCGTCAGCCGGGTCTGCGGCCATGGCCGCCAGGAAACCAAGGAAATCTACCGCGGCCATGTCGTAGTACCCAACTTGATCCCCAAGGTCGAAATCAAGATTGGCGTCAACGAGGAATTCGTCGACATTACCGTCGATACGATCTTGAAAGCCGCCATGCACGGCGAAAACGGAAAGGTGGGCGACGGCAAGATTTTCATCACCCCGTTGGAGGAGTGCATCCGTATCAGCAATGGCGAACGTGGAGGTTCGGCAATCTAGCCATTGCCAACCATCAAGTCGCAGGGCCGCCTCTTAGGCGGCCCTTTCCATTTACGCCATTTTTGAATCTTTTCGCGAATTTTTCCTCCATTTTTGTAGTTTTATGATCGCCCATCAAGCTACATATTTGTTAGCCGCATTGCCCACAACCCTCCTGCCTTTAACGGCTTATAATACATTACCTATTGTGTACTATATATTTATGGCACATCTCGTGCACATATGGGCCACCTAGTTTTGTTTAGCCCTATTTTCTGGTTGGGAGGCCGGAAAGTCGCGGCTGTAGGATGCAACAAACAGGAGAGAGAGAATGCTGAAATTCAAGAAGGTGGCCGCAATGGTCACTTTCCTGGCAGGACTGTGCCTGTCGGGAACTGCGATGGCTGCGGGCGAAGATGGCGCCGCAGGAGAAATGGCGAGTTCATCAAACACCTTGTTCCTGCTATTGGGCGCGGTGATGATTCTTGCGATGCATGGCGGCTTTGCCTTTCTGGAAGTCGGATCGGTCCGCCGCAAGAACCAGGTAAACGCGCTCAACAAGATTATCTGCGAGTGGGGCTTTTCCACCATCATTTATTTTTTGATCGGTTACCCGATCGCTCGTGGCGTGTCCTTTTTGGTTCCCGTATCGGAAATGGCGGGCGACAACGGCATTGAATATGTAAAGTTTTTCTTCTTCCTTGGCTTTGCCGCCTGCATTCCCGCCATCATTTCGGGCGGAGTGGCGGAACGCGCCAAGTTCTGGACCAACTCGCTGGCCGGGGCCATTTTCGTGGGCTTGGTTTATCCGCTGGTGGAAGGCATGACCTGGGGCAAGTTTAGCCACTGCCTTGGTGGAAGCGATGGCTGGTTGGCCAACACCTTCGGCGCCCCGTTCCACGATTTTGCCGGATCTGCGGTGGTGCACGCCGTCGGCGGCTGGCTGGCCTTGCCGGCCGTCATTCTACTGGGAGCGCGCCTGAAGCGCTACGAATCCCAATCGATCAAGGTCAGCTCGATCCCCTTCCTGGCCCTGGGAAGCTGGATCCTGATTGTGGGCTGGTTCGGCTTCAATGTGATGAGTGCGGGCGAGATCAGCGGAATCTCCGGCCTGGTGGCGATCAACTCGCTCATGGCAATGGTCGGCGGTACGGTAGCAGCCATGTTTATCTCCAAGAATGACGCCGGTTTCGTGCACAATGGCGCGTTGGCCGGTCTCGTGGCTGTCTGCGCCGGTTCGGACCTGTATCATCCCATCAGTGCACTTGTGGTCGGCGCCATCGCCGGCGGGCTGTTCGTCTTCATGTTCGAAGTTGAGACCGAAAAATGGCAGATCGACGACGTGCTCGGCGTATGGCCGCTGCATGGCCTCTGCGGCGCCTGGGGCGGCATTGCGGCGGGCATCTTTGGCCAACCGGCCCTCGGCGGCGTCGGCGGCGTTTCCTTTTTCTCGCAATTGATCGTTACCACCGTCATCATCGTGATCTGCGTCATTGCAAGCACCTTGGTATACGGCACGTTGAAGGTGACGGTCGGCATCCGTCTCGGCAAGCACGAGGAAATGCGCGGCTCCGACCTCAGCGTGCACATGATTGAAGCCAACCCCGAAGAGGCGATGTAGAAATGCGTTTTAAGTATTAAGTTTTGGGTGTTAAGCAACCCATCAAACCTCTACTTAAGACCTTTCCTGAAAGGACACTGTTATGAAAATGATTATCGCTGTTGTACAACCTGAAAAACTCGATGCCGTGAAGGAAGCCCTCTTTCATGCCGAAGTCCACAAGATGACCGTCAGCCGGGTACGCGGTTGCGGCACCCAGATGGGCTTCACGGAGCATTATCGCGGACAGGTCCACTCCGTAAACCTGCTTGAAAAGGTCCGCTTCGAGATCGCCGTTAACGACAAATATGTGGACGCCACCGTACAAGCCATTGTTAAGGCCGCCAAAAGCGGCAACATTGGCGACGGCAAGATCTTCGTCATGCCGCTGGAGCAATGCATCCGTATCCGCACCGACGAAACCGGCGCCGATGCCATTGGCTAGCGCGATACCGTTTCGCGTTGAAGGGCCGTCCATCGACGGCCCTTTTTTGTCGTCCAGGCTGTTGTAAGATCGACCTCTGTGTCGTCCTCTTCGGCCAGGCCGGTGCCCGGCCTTCCAAATGCAATATACATACATTTCGAAAACGGCTCCCTTGCCATCAAAGAAAGCGCACCGCGCAAAATAAAAAACGCGGCCAACGTCTTTCGACGTGACCGCGTCTTTCGAACCTAGCGGGACCCGGCCTACTTATAGGCCACTTCACCCAAACGCAGTTCGTTCTTGAAACTGCGGAGCTTGGTTTCTTCGTCGATGACCACCAGTTCGATGTCCGCCATTTCGCAGAACACTTCAATATGGCGGGTATCCACCTGCTGCGTGTAGACCGTGTGGTGCGCACCGCCGGCGAGGATCCAGGCGGCCGCTCCCACCTTCAGGTTGGGTTGCGGCTCCCAGAGCACGCGGGCCACGGGAAGCTTCGGCAAGTCGTTTTCCATTTCAACGGCCTTAACTTCGTTGACGATCATGCGGAAGCGGTTGCCCATGTCGATCGGCGAAACGTTGATCGCCGGACCGGCCGGTGAATTGAACACCAAGCGGGCCGGGGCATCCTTGCCGCCGATTCCGAGCGGATGCACTTCCAGCGAAGGCTTGCCGGATGCGATCGACGGGCATACTTCGAGCATGTGCGAACCGAGGACCTTCTGGCCGCCGGACTTGTCGAGATGGTAGGTGTAGTCCTCCATGAAGGACGTTCCGCCTTCGAGGCCTTCGCCCATCACCTTCATGATGCGGACCATAGCGGCCGTCTTCCAGTCGCCTTCAGCACCGAAGCCGTAGCCATCGGCCATCAGACGCTGTACGGCAAGGCCGGGCAGTTGCTTGAAGCCATGCAGGTTTTCAAAGGTGGTCGTGAAGGCCTTGAATCCGCCATCTTCGAGGAAGGCGCGCATGCCGATTTCAATGCGGGCCTGCTCGCGGACATTCTCTTCCGTGGCTTTGCCATGAACGTCATAGAGCTTGGCGTATTCAGCGACAAGCGCATCGACCTGCTCTTCGGTCACCTTGTCGACGAAGAGTTTCAGGTCGCCCATGCCATAGCCGTTGACGGAATAGCCGAACTTGATCTGGGCTTCGACCTTGTCGCCCTCGGTAACGGCCACCTGGCGCATATTGTCGCCAAAGCGGGCGACCTTCAGGTTCTGCGATTCGTGCCAGCCGATCGCCGCACGGGTCCAGACGCCGAGTTCGTCGCGGACGTCCGGATCTTCCCAGTGTCCAACCACCACGCCGCGGTTCATCCGCAGGCGGGAGCAGATGAACCCGAATTCGCGCCCTCCATGGGCCGATTGGTTCAGGTTCATGAAGTCCATGTCGATTTCCGACCAAGGAATGTCGCGGCCGAACTGTGTGTGCATGTGCACGAAAGGCTTCTTGAGGGTCGTCAGGCCCTTGATCCACATCTTGGAAGGACTGAAGGTATGCATCCAAGTGACGAGGCCGATGCAGTTTTCGTCGGCATTGGCGTCGCGGCACATTTCATACACTTCGTCAGGGGTTTTAACGGTCGGTTTCCAGACCACATCGGCCGGAATGGTTGCGTCGGCATTGAGGGCCTCGGCGATTTGCTTCGCATCGGCGGCCACCTGCTCGAGCGTTTTCGGCCCGTAAAGGTGCTGGCTGCCTGTGACGAACCAGAGTTGCAGTTTGTTGCTCATGTGAACTACTCCTTATTTAACAATGTTGTATTTGTATTTCATAATCAGCCCGTCCACAAGGAACGGGCTGTCTACCATCTACTTTACGCTAAACTTATAGATGGTGGTCGTATCGTATTTTTCACCAGGGCGCAAGATCACACTCGGCCAGCCTTCTTCGCCCTCGTGGTTGATGCTATCGGGGGCGTGCTGGGTTTCCAGGCACAGGCCGCTGCGATGCTTGTAGGCTTTGCCGGACTTGCCGACCAGATTGCCTGCAAGGAAGTTGCCGCCGTAGAACTGAATGCACGGTTCCTCGGTGATGACTTCCAGTACACGACCGCTCTTCGGCTCGTACAACGTAGCCGCCAGCTCCATGCCGTCGCCTTTGCGGTCCAGCACCCAGTTATGGTCGTAGCCGGGACCATACTTGATCTGCTGGTCGTCGGCGTCGACATCCTTGCCGATTTCCTTCGGCTCGCGGAAGTCGAATGGCGTTCCGGCCACATCGGCAAATTCTCCGGTCGGGATCAGGCCGGCATCGACCGGCGTGGTCTTGGAGCCGTTGATCTGCAGGACGTGATCGTTGATCGTATCCGCCCCTTCTCCCGCGAGGTTGAAGTAGGTGTGGTTCGTCACATTGACGACCGTAGCCTTGTCGGTCGTGGCCTCGTAGTGCATTACGATCTCGTTGTCGTCGGTCAGCGTGTAGGTCACGCTGAGCTTCAGGTTGCCGGGATAACCTTCTTCGCCGTCTTTGGCGAGATAGCTGAACTTTACCCCGTTGTCCACGATTTCGGCGTTCCACACAACCTTGTCAAAGCCCATGTTGCCGCCATGCAGGTGGTTTTCGCCATTGTTGGTGTTGAGTTCATATTCCGTGCCGTCGATCGAGAACTTGCCCTTGGCGATGCGGTTGCCGTAGCGGCCGACGACTGCGCCGAAGTAGGGACGGTCGATGGCATTGATGTAGCCTTCCACGTTGCTGTAGCCCAGCGCCACGTCGGCCAGCTGGCCTTCGCGGTCCGGAACAATGATCGAAGTGATCGTAGCGCCGTAGTTGGTGATCTTCACAACCATGCCGTTCTTGTTGGTCAGCGTGTATTCCTTGATCGAGTCAAAGTCGGACACATTGACGGCGGCGGTGGTGCAGCCGGCGACGGCTGCACATGCGATTAGCGAAAGAATCGTTTTCTTCATGATGTTTCCCTTTCGTTGAATTACCAGAAGTACCAGTAGAA
This sequence comes from Pontiella sp., assembly GCA_050306215.1. Classification (GTDB taxonomy): domain Bacteria; phylum Verrucomicrobiota; class Kiritimatiellia; order Kiritimatiellales; family Pontiellaceae; genus Pontiella. Next base: position 18,332 of record JBNLGU010000002.1, on the reverse strand, counting down.
GACGCCCGTGATGGCCAGGATGATGCCGGTGTGGACCAGATCCATGGCATTCCAGCTCTGTCGCGTCGCCGCCTTCTGCTCATCGCTTTCGGTCCCGAATACCAAGCCCTTGATCTTATCGGGATCCGGCGCTTCGGTGGCCATGCTGACGATGGCAACAACCAGCATGCAGAAGATCAGCATGCCGCCCGAGAAGAAGAGCCAGTTTACATCGAAGAACAATGCCTTGAACCAGCTATCAGCGCTGTCTGCACCGACCGTGGTGTAGTATACTTTCGCGCCCAGACGGGTCAGACCGACGATCATGCCGGAAAGCAGGCCCCACATGCCGCCCTTCGCGGAAGCACGCTTCCACAATACACCCAATAAAAACGCCGAGGCAATGCCCGGAGCCAGTACGGACTGTACGTCCTGCAGATAGGTGTAGAGCACGTCACCGACGCTCTTCATGATCGGAATCCAGAGAATGCCGAGAATCACGATAACGACGGTGGCAATACGTCCGACACGCACCAGATGGTGCTGCGATGCATCCGGCTTGAACTTCTGGTAGAAGTCGATGGTGAAGAGCATGGCCGATGAGTTGAACAGCGAGGCCAGCGAGCTCATCAGGGCCGCCAAAATACCGCAGACCACCAAGCCCTTGACCCCGGCCGGCAGCAATGTTGCGACCAAGGTCGGAAAGGCCGCATCCGCATTTGCGTTGCCATTGTCGAGCAAGGGAAGGAACGAACCGGTCTTCTGGTGGATCGCAAATGCAATCATGCCCGGAACCAGGAACAGGAAGACCGGCGTAAGCTTCAGATAAGCGCCGAAGATGGCACCGCGGCGTGCCTGCTGCTCGTCACGGCCGGAAAGCACGCGCTGTACAATGAACTGGTCGGTGCACCAGTACCAGAAACCGATTACGGATGATCCGATCAACACGCCGAGCCACGGGAAATCCTTATCGCTGTTGCTTCGGATCAGATTGCCCATGCTGTCGCCGTAATCATTGACCGGCGTAGCACGAACCACTTCCATCATCGAATTCCAGCCGCCTAGTTCCTTTAGACCAAGAACCACGATGATCAGCGAACCCAACAGAAGGATCGGGGTTTGCAATACGGAAGTGTAGAGCACGGATTTCATGCCGCCCAGAACCGTGTAGAGCGCGGTGATGAGAACCAAACCAATCGCCGAGATCCAGAAAAAGTCAATGCCCCACAGCTTGTCGATGCCGAATACCTGCTGGAAGACCAACCCACCGGCGTATACTGTCACCGCAACCTTGGTGAGCACATAGCTGATCAGCGAAATCAGCGAAAGAATGGTGCGCGATTGAGGATTGTAGCGCTTTTCCAGGAACTCCGGCATGGTGAGCACCATGCTGCGCGAATAGAAGGGAACGAACGCCCAGCCCAGAATCAGAATCATCCAGCCCTGGATTTCCCAGTGCGCCATGGCCATTCCGCTAGACGCCCCGGCACCCGCCAGACCAATCAAGTGCTCCGAACCAATGTTCGATGCGAAAATCGATGCCCCGATAGCCAGCCAGCCCGCACCGCGGCCCGCAAGGAAGTAGTCCTGGGAGTCCTCTTCCTTCTGCATGGTTACCCATACGATAATCCCGACCAAAGCAAGTGCAAAGACTGCTACTACGCCCCAGTCCAATCCTGTAAATGCGGCCACTGCCACAACGCCCGTTGGTAGTAATGTTGCCATTCACCCTCTCCTAGTTATTTTTGCCCATAGTAGGCATTCGCTCCGTGCTTCCGGAGATAATGCTTATCCATCAAATACTGATCCACCGCGCCGATGCCCGGCTCGAGCCCCAACGTGATGGACGCCATCCTGGCCACCTCCTCCAGGATGCGGCCGTTCACCACCGCCTTCATGGCGTTGGCTCCCCATGTAAACGGTGCATGGCTGGACACCAGTACGCCTGGTAGTTCCGCCGCCTTCAACCCGTTCTTTTCAAAATGTTCGGCAATCACCTTGCCGGTGTTCAATTCGTACTCGCTCTCAATCTCCCCCTGGGTCAGGGGACGCGTGCAGGGTACAGACCCGTAGAACGTATCCGCATGGGTTGTTCCGAGGCAAGGAATTTCGCGGTGAGCCTGTGCCCAGGCCGTGGCATAGGTGGAGTGCGTGTGAACCACCCCGCCGATATCCTCGAACACCCGGTAGAGATGCCAGTGCGTGGCAGTATCGGACGATGGATTCATCTTCCCTTCGATCTTTTCGCCTGTCTCGAGCGATATGATCGGAATATCGTCCGGCGTCATTTCGTCATAGTCGACGCCGCTGGGCTTGATGGCGAAAACGCCGGCCTCGCGATCCACCTCGCTGGCGTTGCCCCAAGTCAGGATCGCCAACTGCACGCGGTTGATTTCCTTGTTCGCCGCGCAAACCCGTTCTTTCAAAGCTTCAAATCCCATATCGTCTCCTGCTTAAACACTAAGGCTCAAAGGGCACGAAGATCCACAAAGGAATCCGCCCATTAGAGTACGTTGTGCCTTCGTGTTTAATTAATTCCTTATGCAATCGTTTCAACCGCGGCGCGCTCGATGGCCAGTCCCTTGTGGTAGCGCTCGAAGAATTCGTTGAAGCCGGCCACATCCTTCGGATCGGGCTTGACCGCTTCGCCCATGCTTCCGGCAAAGATCGGGTTCAGGAATTCCGGCAAGGATTCGCCATCCTTCTTGTTCACCATGTATGCCGCCAACAGGGCAATGCCCCATGCGCCGCCTTCGCCGGCGGTCTCAAGCGTGGAAACCGGGGTGTTCGTTGCCGCAGCCATGATACGCTGCCCTACCCCCTCGGTCTTGAAGAAACCGCCATGCCCGCGGATTTCATCCACTTCGACGCCTTCATCGACCATCAGGATGTTCAGGCCGGTGCGCAGGGCGCACAGCGCCGAATACATGTGGGCCCGCATGAAATTGGCCAAGGTAAAGCTGCTGCCCTGCGAACGGGCAAACAGCGGCCGGCCTTCGCTGAAACCGGTAATGTGCTCGCCGGAAAGGTAGCCATAGGAAAGCAGTCCGCCGCAATCCGGATCACCGTCTGCTGCCGCTCCCAGCAGGGTGTCGTACAGCTGAGGGGTGGAGAAATCCGCCCCCAACGCCTTGGCAGCTTCGCCCAGCACTTCGATCCAGGCATTGTAGTCCGACGTACAGTTGTTGGAGTGGGCCATGCCGACCAGCTTGCCGTCCGGCGTGGTCACCAGATCCAGCTCGTGATGGGCCTTCGACAACTCCTTTTCCAGCACCAGCATCGCGAAGACCGAAGTCCCCGCCGAAACATTGCCCGTGCGAACCGCGACACTGTTGGTAGCCACCATACCCGTACCGGCATCGCCTTCCGGCGGGCAAAGCGGAATACCCGCTTCCAGATTGCCGGTCGGATCCAGCAGCTTGGCACCCTCCGCCGTCAGATTTCCGGCGGCCTCGCCGGCGTCCAGCACCTTCGGCAACAGGTCCTTCAGCTTCCAGCCCAGATTTTCGCCTGCAAACTTCGCGTCAAACTTGGTCAGAAAATCCGCGTTGTAGTCCTGGGTCTTGATATCGATCGGGAACATGCCGGATGCTTCGCCAACACCCATCACCTTTTCGCCGGTCAGCTTCCAGTGGATGTAGCCGGACAGCGTGGTGGCGTGGGCAATCTTGTCGACATGCGCTTCCTTGTTGAGAATCGCCTGTCCGATATGGGCGATGCTCCAGCGCTGCGGAATCGGATAGTCGAACAGTTCCGTGAGCTCTTTCGAGGCCTGTTCCTGCTTGTTGTTGCGCCAGGTCCGGAAGGGTACCAACTGGTTGCCGTCGGCATCGAACACCATGTAGCCATGCATCATGGCGCTGAATCCAATGGCCTTAACACGCTTGATGACAACGCCGTACTTGCTTTCGACATCTTTCTGAAGCTCGGCAAAGCTGGTCTGGATGCCGGACCACACCTCTTCGAGCGGATAAGTCCAGATGCCATCTGCAAGTGTGTTTTCCCAACCGTGGCCGCCGGATGCGATAGGCATGTTATCCGGACCAATCAAAACTGCTTTGATTCGCGTCGAACCCAATTCAATGCCGATAACGCCCTCCCCGCCTTGAATCAGCTGCGCTACCTTGGAATCGTTTGTTTCACTCATTGGCCTTCCCCGTTTTCGATCCTGTTTTCCTTAGTGGCCACATGGGCCGTCACTTTTACAACATAGTTTCGTAAACATTGTTTATCGCAGAATGAAGCGTCTGCCTCAAATAGAAAAATGAACTTTATGCGCGCCCTACGCAGTAAATGCTTTAATGCGCCTCAAACGCCGGAAATCAATCGTTTTAGAGTCCTTTACTTTTAGCGGCCATTTCCGGTATTATTGGGCACCTTTTAAATCAGAACGGGTGGACGGAAAGAATGAAGAAAACCAAGAAAAAGAACAGCACCGGGCAACCCCGCATCGTACGGCAGATCAACCTTCAGACCGTAACGCGCCAAATGCGCCGCATGGAATTGTTCTCCAAGATCGATCTCGCCCGCGAGCTGGGCATCAGCACCACCACGATGACCAAGCTGTTCGCCCAGCTGGAGGAAAAAGGACTCATTGAAGTCAGCCCGGTCGAGGACACCAGCTTCGGCCGCCCGAAAATCCTCTATCAGCTCTCCCCCAACCTGCAAGTGGCTGTGGTGGAAATCGATATCCAGGAAACCTGCATCTGCTTTTCCGACCTCCAGGGAAACGTCAAGGACGATCATATGCACTGCTTCCCAACGGGAAACAACGTGGACGACCTGTTTGCCAGCATTGAACGGGAGTTCACCACGCTAGCAGCCAAGCTGAAAGCCCCCTGCAAGCTGGTTGGCGTCAGCCTTCCCGGGCTGATCGAATTGGAGACCGGCCAGAGCATGCTCAACCCCAACCTGCATTGGCTCGAAGGCATACGGCCCTCCGCACGCATCTCCCGGAACCTGGGCCTGCCGGCGGTTATCATGCACGAAGAGCGCGCCCTCAGCCGCGCGCAGCTGCGCACCCCCGACGCCACCACCAACTATATCACCATGGATTTCAGCGCCGGCGTGGGCATGAGCGTCGTGGTCAACGGCCAGCACCTCTCCGGCGGGAGCGGCTATGCCGGTGAAATCGGCCACATCATCATGCAGCCCGGCGGAAAGCAATGCGGTTGCGGGAACCGCGGATGCCTGGAAACCCTCGCCGCCGACCGCGCCTTCTATGCCGAACTCGAGCTTCCAGCGGAAGAGGCGCTCGACCTACTGGCCAAGCGGGATCCGCGCGCCATGAAAATGGCCGGGAACGTTCTGGAGTGGCAGGCCAACGGCATCGCGGCAGCCGTCAACATCTTCAACCCCGACCGCGTATTCGTCCTCAGCAAACTGGCGGACGCCTACCCCCACTATCTCGAGGACCTGCGCCGGGAAGTGGAAAAACGAACCATCAGCCTCTCTTTCGAAAAATGCCGGATCCGCACGACGCATGAAGGAAAACTGACCGGCGCGCTGCTGCTGACCATCGACCAGCTGATCGAGAACTCAACCACCACCGACCACTAAACCCGGGCTTTTCGGCTTATTCATTATCGAAGAAGCGCCGCAACGTGATTGGATCCAGCGTTTCATCAAGACTGACGTTCGCGGTCGCCAGCACCTCTTCGGTCACGTCGACCTTAAGCAACCCCAATTCTTCGGGAGCCGCGCCGTCGGTGAGCATCAGGTCGTATATTTTCTTGGCGGAGACATGCTCGGGCGCCTGGAGCAAGGCATAGTTTTCCGGCCCTTCCGATGCCACCACACCCAGCAGCCGGGCCCGCACCAGGACATCGACAACCTCGTTCATCAACCGGATCGGAATATTGTTTTCGCGCGCAAACTCCGTTGAGCTGAAGGCGGCTTCCGGCCCTTCGAAGATGCGTACCGCCTCGCGCATGGTGGAGAAAGCCACCCACAACTTCGACACCATGCTGGCGCGCACAGCGGCCTGCTCCTCCTGGTAGGTCTTGCGGTTCTGGATCGCAAAGGCCAGCTCGGCCCCGAACAGCAGGATCGTCCAGTTGACGTGCACCCAGAACAGGAATACTGGAATCGCGGCGAAGGATCCATACACCTTGTACTTGTCCGACGCAAAGATGGCCTTGCCGAACATCAGCAAGAAAACCTGCAGCAGGATGGCCAACGTCGCACTGGTCAACGCGCCGATCAACGCCGCCTTGAACTGCACCTTGGTGTTGGGCAGGAAAATGAAAACCGCCACAAAGGCCAGCGCCAGCACCACCACCGGCGCCAGTTGCAAGACGATCTTTATGACCGGCCCCATCCATTCAAAACCGCTGAAATAGGTCGACATCGCCCCGGACGCCACCTGCGCCACCAGCATCAGCGCCGGCGCTATCACCAGCACAGAGATATAGTTGCGCACCTTGTCGGCAATGCCGCGCGAGGTCTGCACGCCCCAGATCTGGTTGAACGATTCCTCGATGCCGCTCAGCAGCTTGAAGACGATGTAGAGAAAGATCACCCCCGTAATCCCGCCCAGGGCCGCCAGGCTGATCCCCTCGATGGTGCCTAGCAGATCCAGAATAAATGCCTTCAGCTGTTCGGGGAGCTGGACAATCGCTTCCTCGATCCTCTGCTTGGCCGCCGCATAGCCGATGGCGTTGGCGATGGAAAAAACAATGATAAGAAACGGGGCCAGCGCCATGATCGTCGCATAGGTCAGCGCGGAGGCGTGCAGCATGCAGTGGTCCTCCTTCACGCCCTTGAGCACCAGATGCGTCACGCGCAAGGTCTCCACGCCGAAGGCCCGCAACCTGGAATCATGCACCAGGTCGATCCGCCATAGGTCGTGTTGCAGGAAATGGATAAACCGCTTGATGCTCTCGATTAGTCGCCCCGCCATGTCAACGCCTCCTGTCGCTTCTCCAACACGCAAAGGGTACGGGCAGGCCGGCAAGATTCAAAGCCAAATCCGAGACACTAGAAGCTCATGGAGATCCCGGCATAGGGGCCGTTGAACCAGTGGCCTTCGTGCTGGATCCAAAACCAGCGGTAGCCGAGACGCAGATGGGTGAATTCGCGCCCCAGACTCATGGACAGATCGTAGTCGGATACCGATTTATCATTGATGGTCGCCCATGCCGGACGAAACTCAAATCCGACCCAGTCATTGGGATACAGCATCACGGGTAGTGTCAGCGCCAGCCCTTCCTGCGTCTGATCCCCCGTGATCGAAAACCAGCCCAACCCGGCACCGAGCTGGAAGGAACCGGGAAACAGGAATTCGTCGGAACCGCCGAAGCGGGCCATCGCATAATACTGTTCGATATCGAGGTTTTCATTCGCCTCACCCTCGTATTGGGTCACACGTCCGTACAACGCCGCATACTTATATCCCGCCTCCAGCAGGAAATCCTGCGCATCGAGGTCATGATCGAGATACTGCCAGCGATAATCGAAGCGGAGATAGGGCCATCCGGCGGTACCCAACCTATGTTTCAAACCATCCGGACCGAAAGATGGAGTTTCCGTCTCCAGAAAAGAATCATTGGGCCCGGGAGTCTGAAATGCTTCGGACGTATTGACGAGTTCGGCGGGCGGTTGATCGACCGAAGTTTCTGGCTCCGACTCTACTACCGCGACTGCCGAGGCACCTTCTGCTTCGCCGGGCTTGGCCCACCAGTCGTAAACCAGCCACTTAGCCCCAAGGAACATCCCGATCGCCACCCCTTCAACAACCGTATCAATGCAGCCGCCGAACATATTTTCGAAGAGCTGGTCGCCGATGGATTCGTCATCGTCGTCACAATCGGAACGGTAATGGGAAGAAGACGAATGCGGCCTGGCCACTGCATCCTCGAAATCGCCGAGGGTTCCCGCAAGGGAACTCCCTAGCAACACGAGGTTCAGCAACCATGCAATTCCGACATTCCCCATACTCCATCGCATCGGCTTATCCCTGCAGCACAGCGCCGTTGCTGGCGTTGGTCGCCATCTTGGCGTAGCGCGAAAGCCAGCCGGAGGTGAAACGCGGCGCAGGCTCGGTCCAGTCCTTCTTGCGCTCGGCGAGTTCCTCGTCGGACAACTGAACCGACAGCTTGTTGTTCGGAATGTCGATTTCGATGATGTCGCCTTCGCGGATCAGTCCGATTGGTCCGCCTTCGGCGGCTTCCGGGGAAATATGGCCGATGCAGGCGCCGTGCGTTCCGCCGCTGAAGCGGCCGTCGGTGATCAGTGCCACGCTGTCGCCCAGACCCTGCCCCATGATGTACGAGGTCGGCGCAAGCATTTCCTGCATGCCCGGTCCGCCCTTCGGGCCTTCGTAGCGGATGACGACGACGTCGCCTGCCTTGACCTTATCGGCCAGGATCCCTTCGCAGGCATCTTCCTGCGATTCAAAGATGACTGCCGGACCGGTATGCACCAGCATCTTGGGATCGACGCCAGCACTCTTGACCACGCAACCACCCTCGGCCAGATTGCCCCAGAGAATCGACAACCCGCCGGTCTGGCTGTAGGCGTTTTCGACCTTGCGGATGCAGGCTTCGTCTTTGCTTTCGCATCCGGCAATGTTTTCGCCAAGCGTCTTGCCGGTTACGGTGATGCAATCGGGATTCAATAGTCCCTCCCGCTTTGCGACTTCCGCGAGGATGGCGCTGATGCCGCCAGCCGCATGGACATCTTCGATGTGGTAGTTCGACGACGGAGAAACCTTACAGATGTTCGGACACTTTTTGGAAACGGCGTTGATGCGTTCCAAGCTGTATTCCACACCAGCCTCCTTGGCGATGGCCAGTGTATGCAACACGGTGTTGGTGCTTCCGCCCATGGCCATATCGAGCGCGAAGGCGTTGTCGAGCGATTCCTGCGTAACGATGTCGCGTGGGAGCGGGCCGTCGGCCTTCGCCATTTCAACGGCACGTTTGGCGGCGGCGCGCCACAGCTCCTTGCGGGCCGGGTCGATGGCCAGAATGGTTCCGTTGCCGGGAAGGGCCAGACCGATCGCTTCGCAGAGGCAGTTCATCGAGTTGGCGGTGAACATGCCGGAGCAGGAACCCTGCGAGGGGCAGCCCTTGCATTCGAGTTCTTCGAGTTCCTCGTCGGAAATTTTTTCCTGTTTGCGCGCGGCAACACCTTCGAAAACGCTGATGAGGTCGACGACTTTCCCTTCACCGGTCTTGCCGGCCTGCATCGGGCCACCGCTGGCAAAGATAGTCGGGATGTTGACGCGCATCGCACCCATGATCATGCCGGGGACGATCTTGTCGCAGTTCGGGATACAGATCATCGCATCGAAGGCATGGGCTCCGATCATGGTTTCGACAGAGTCGGCGATCAGCTCGCGGCTTGGCAGGGAATACTTCATGCCGGAATGGCCCATGGCGATGCCGTCGCAGACGCCAATCATGTTGAATTCGATCGGCGTACCGCCCGCTTCGCGCACCGCTTGCCGGATAAAACGGCCGACTTCGTCGAGGTGCGCGTGGCCGGGAATAACCTGATTGAAGGAGTTGCAAATGGCAATGAACGGCTTCTGGATGTCTTCCGACGACATCCCTGTTGCCCGCATCAGACTGCGGTGCGGTGCCCGTTCCAAACCTTTTTTCGTCTTGTCGCTGCGCATGGTCATACCTTTCATTTTCAAAAGTTGTGAATGGGCCGCACTTTATACATGCAGAGAGGGGAAGTAAACCAAGCGGGCAGGGAAAATGGCGAGCATCCATCCGCGATCACGGATCGCGGTGACAGTGTAATGCGGGGTTGATCGGCTTCCTATACCACGCCGGCGGCAGGAATCGACTGAATTCCATCGTTCATGCAAGGCCGATCGGCCGCTACTCTTCCGGGTTCGGATGCTCCGCGTCTTCGTGCAGCAGGGCCTTCAGACTGTCCAACGAGTCGGCGCGGATCCAGTCGTCCAGGAAACTCGGGCTTTCGGCCCGCCGGGCGATCTCGGCCAGGAAGCGCAGGTGCTGCGTCGGGTTGCTGCGTGCGCCCAGCAACAGGAATACGGCGTGGATGTTCTGGCCCGACATAGGAAACGGTATTCCTTCGATACTGCGCGCGGCCACCATATGGAAGTCCTCGACATCGTTGAGCAGGAGGTGCGGCAATGCGACGCCGGCGTCGGCGGGGGTTTCTCCCAACCGGTTGCGTTCGAGCAGGGCACCGAGAATCAGGTCATGCGAAATGCCGCTTTTTTGCGCAAGCATGCGGGCTCCGCGGCGGATCACCTCTTCGGAATCCGTTCCAGTTTCCAGCTCAATGAAATCCGCGGTCTGCACCAGCTGGAAGAAGGGATCGTCTTCGCGCAGCCCCTGCTCCTTCATCAGCTGGCGCAGTTCGGTGCGCAGCCCCATGGCGTCGGCGTCGCGTTCCAACAGGCGTTCTCCGAGCCGCTCGGCCATTTTTGCGACGGCCCCGACGCGCGGCGCCACACGGGGGGAAACGTAGAGGTTGTACCAAACCACCCCGATCCCGATCAGGCCCATCGCAAAGATGCTTGGCAACAGCCCCATTTCGGGGATGAGCACCACGGAAATCAGGATACCAACCACCTGCACCCAGGGATAGAGCGGGCTCTTGAAGCGCGGATCGTAGCTTTCGATCCCGCTTTCGCGCATGACGATCACCGCGATGTTTACAAAGGCGAAAACCAGTAACTGAAACGCGCTAGCCAGCTTGGCTATGCGTTCGACACCGGCAAATGCGGCAAACAGCAACACCACGCCGGAGGTCATGAGGATGGCGTTAAGGGGGGTCTTGAAACGGCAGAAACGGGAAAATGGATGGGGAATGACCCGGTCGCGGCTCATGGCCAGCAGATAGCGGCTGGCCGAAAGGATGCCGGCGTTGGCCGTCGTGGCAAAAGCCAGCGCCGCACCAAGATTGATCAGATGTTTGCCGACCGCACCCAAGGCAATGTCGGCGGCATCGGCGATCGGTGTGAGGGAGCCGTGCAGTTGCGCGGCCGGTACGATGCCAACGACCAGCGCTACGACCCCGGCGTACAGCGCCAGAACAATCCCCAGCGCGAGAAACATGCCGGCGGGAATGTTTCGACCCGGGTTTTTCACCTCTTCTGCGATGCTGGCCACCTTGGTCAGACCGATATAGCTGATGAAGACCAGCGCCACGGTCGGCAGCAGCGAAGCGCCTCCCTGAGGAGCGAAGGGCACGTAGAACTCGCGCCGAACCGAGGGCGCGCCGCGAACCAGCAGATAGACGAGAATGGCCAGCAGCACGCCGACCATGGCGACCTGCAGACGGGTCGTCTCCTTGGCACCGAAAATGTTGATCGCCATGAAAACCAGTCCGGCGATGATGGCGGTCAGCTGCATCGGTAGATGGAGGTAGACCGCCAGATACGCCCCGAGCCCAAGCAGCGCGATGCTCGTCTTCAGGATCAGCGCCAGCCAAACGCCGACGCCATCGAGCGTGCCGAACATGCCGCCGAGGCTGCGGCTGACGAAAAAATAGGTGCCGCCGGCACGTGGCATGGCCGAGGCCATTTCCGCCATCGACAGCAGCGAGGGAATCAGCAACAGCCCCGAAAGCACGTAGGCCACGATCGCCAGCGGCCCGGCCTTGGCGGCCGCAATGCCCGGAAGGACAAACAACCCGGAACTGATCATCGCCCCGCTGCAAATGGCGAATACATCCAGAAGCCCCAGTTGTTTCTTAAGCGTTTTCACCGTCTATTCCGAAATCGACTGCCTCCATCCCCAGTGATCGGCTTCGAACGACTGGAAGGTCACATAAATCCGCTCGCAGGGAATGCCTAGGTGATCGTTGAGCAGAATGCAGATCTTCATGGTGAGTTCGTGGTTCACGAACCGATCGAGCCCTCCGACGCTCTTGACCTCCGCATAGGCCACGTCCCCCCTGCTAGCCCCCATCAACATTTCCCGTTGATCAAAGACAACCATGACGCTTGTTTCCGGCTCCCCGAGAACAAGGGCAACGGCAGACGAAAGCTGTTTGAGCAACTTTTCGGGAACCTCCCTGGAACACATCAACTTGAGTAATGACATGGCCAACTCCTTTCACTTCAACCGAAGCGCCTGATGGCCCCCGGCAACGCCGTGAATATACACCTCGCTGACATGCGGGGCAACAACGGAGATACGGCCCAAGATCGGGCCGACTCAACTTGACTGCCCTTTCGCGACCCCCTACCCTCCAACCCCGTGAAAAACCTGTTGAAGAACATCCTCCCCACACAACGGCTCGGCATCGAAGTCGTCGCATGGAACGGCCAACGCATCGAATTGAGTGCTCCGCTGGCCGAGAACCTGAACGACAAGGGGACGGCGTTTGCGGGCAGCATCGACTCGCTGCTGGATCTGGCCGGCTGGAGCGCGGTCACCCTGGCCCTGCGCGAAGCCGGAATCGATGCCGACGTAATGATTGTGAAAAGCGAAACGGAATATGCGTCCGCCGTCCGGGCGGACATGGTTGCTTGTGCCCAGCTTGGGGAAAGCGAAAGAACGCGCATCCTGCAAGAGTTAAGAACAACGGGCCGCAGCCGGATCGCCCTGCAATGCCATTTGTTAGCCGGCGGACAAACCTGTGCAACCATGAACGCGGGGTATGCCATTATTGCGGGGAAATCCCTATGACCGAGCAAAACCGGAACAAGACAGAGACACCCGAAACAAAGCATATGGCGGGGGCCGCCATCGGCTTCGGCACGTCCTTCGCCACCGGCATGGCGGTTTTTGCGCTAGGCGGCCATTGGCTGGATGTAAAAACCGGGCACGAATCCCTTTTTACCCTGCTGGGCATTTTTCTGGGACTGGTCTACGGGGGCTGGGAGTTGTGGAAGCTGATCGCGGTCCCAAACCGGCCCGCGGACGAAAAGACGACCCGGCAGGATAAAAACGGAGGAAAGCACAATGATACACGCGAGTCCTGAGTTCATGGCATCCGTTCGAAGCGTGTTGCCGGTCGCGGTTTTAGTGTTTACGGGCGGCTCGCTGCTGATTCATGAGCTTGATGATCATGATACCCAGAGAAAAGAACTATTTTATAGTTGGCTACTGGTTTTCTTTAATGCATATATCGCTATCTTTATAGCGAATCAGGCGTTGCGATCGAAAACCGCCGGATTTTATAGATGGGCCTTTCTGGGCAATGGAATTCGTTCCATTGCCTTCATGGTTATACTGTTATGCGTTTTAGAATGGGAAATATTGAATGTGCGCGGGTTCGTGCTGAAGACCTTTTTCGGCTACTTCACGTTCCTCGTGGTACTGATTTATGGCCTTCATCATCATATGAAGAGTTTATCGCGGACAGCGCAGTGCGAACAAAAAAATGAGTGAACCGGCAACCATAGCGCAAGATATTGAACAGCAGGTACATGCGACGGCCGATCGGTCGCACCACGTCAACCAGTGGATCATGCACCATGTGACGGATTCCGGTTTTTGGCACACCCCCTTCAAGAAATTCCACCTACCGGAATGGATGAGCAACAATGCGTTGATGCTGATGATTTCCGGCCTGTTGCTGCTGTTCATTTTCACGGTACTTTGCCGCTACAAGGAAGGTCGCGCGCCGAGGGGCTGGACCAACGTGATGGAAGTGCTGGTCAAGTTCGTGCGCGACGACATCTGTATCGCCAACCTCGGCGAGAAGGACGGTCGCAGGATGGCGCCCCTCTTCCTGACCTTTTTCTTTTTTATCGCCATGTGCAACCTGATGGGCCTGTGCCCCATGTTTTCCACGGCCACGGGCAACATCAACGTCACCTTCGGGCTGGCCATGGTCACGTTTTCCTTCATGGTCTTTGGCGCCCTCTATGTGAACGGCCCCGTCAAGTTTTTCAAGAGCTTCATGCCATCCGGCGTGCCGTGGCCGGTACTGATCCTGATCGTCCCGCTGGAAATGATCGGGCTGGTGGTCAAGTGCGCGGCGCTGACGATCCGCCTGTTTGCCAACATGCTGGCCGGCCACATCGTGGTGTTCTCCCTGATCGGCCTGATCGTTGCCTTCGGGCTGGCCGCGTTACCGGCGCTGGTCATGGCGGTTGCCATCAGCATGATGGAAATCTTTATCGCATTCCTGCAGGCGTATGTGTTCACCCTGCTATCGGCCATGTTTATCGGCCACATGTACCACCCGGAACACTAGGGCAATTGATTTCGCAAGGAACTGTAAACCAAACAAGACGCAGGAGAATAAAATGAGTATTGCAGCATTAGGAGCAGGATTGGTGACTATCGGCGCAGGTCTCGGCATCGGTTTGATCGGCGCAGCGGCCATGAACGGCATTGCCCGCCAGCCGGAAGCGGCCCCCAAGATCCAGACCGCCATGTTGATTGCAGCGGCCCTGATTGAAGGGGTGGCCCTGTTTGGCGCGGTCATCTGCTTCCTGGCCAACTAAATTCCACAACGAACGGTATTAACCATGGCTGACACGCAACTTCACGCCGAGCCCTCGCACGATCTCACGGCCACCACCCAGGTGCCGCACGACGCGCATGCGGAGGTCGATCCCATGGCGATCTCGGGCCAGATGGTCATCTGGACCTGGGTCGTCTTTGCGATCCTGCTGGCCGTGCTCTACAAGGTGGCCTGGAAACCCATCCTGGCCAAGCTCGACGAGCGCGAGAAGGACATCCAGGACTCCATCGACCACGCCACCCAGCTGCGCGATGAGCTGGCGGCCATCGAAGAGGTTCGGGCAAAAACCATCGCGGAAGCCGACGAAAAGGCCCGTGCCATTCTAGACGCCGCCCGCCGCGGTGCGCAGGAACAGGCCCGCGCCATCGAGACCAAGGCGCGCGAAGAGGCCCAGATCATGGTGGAGAATGCCAAACGTGAAATCGATAACAGCCGGGCCAAGGCGGAAGACGCCCTACGCATCGAAAGCGCGGCCTGGGCCCGCGAGCTCGCCGGCCGGTTGCTCGAAGCCAACCTGGACGACGAGAAAAACCGGGCGCTGACCGACAAATTCATCCAGGAGCTGTAGGAACAACGATGGAGACGCCTTCCGTAGCCAACCGATATGCCCGCACCCTCTTCGCCTATGCCGTCGAAGAGGACGCGCGGGATGCCGTCCGCGCGGACTGCGGGGCCATCCGGCAGTTGATCGGAAGCTCCCCGGAATTTGCGGCCTTTATCGAAAACCCGACCATCCCGGCGGATACCGCCCGGCAGGCGATGGCGACGCTGTTCGAAAAAGAGGCCGATCCGGTGACGCTGCGGTTTCTCGCCTTCCTCGCTTCGCGCAGCCGCCTGTCCCTGCTGGAAACCATCTGCAGCGTCTATGAACAGCTGGTCTGCGGGGAGCTCGGCCTTCTCAAGGTGGCAATCACGGCCGCCCACGAGCTGTCCGACGCCCAGCTCGCGGCCATCAAGGAAAAGCTGCACCTGCAGTATGGCAAGACGATCCTGGCGGAGGTCGCAGTCGATGCCTCGCTGATCGGCGGTTTTAAAATCCGGGAGGGCGACCAGATCCGCGATTTCAGCCTGCTCGCAAAACTTGACCTCTTTGAAAAAAGCGTGACCAACGCAAAGCATGAACACCCCAAGTATAAGGCAAAATCATGGCGATAGATATCAGACCCGATGAAGTGTCATCCATTCTAAAACAGCAGCTGAAGGACTTCACCGGCCACGTGACGGCCTACGAGGTCGGCACCGTGCTCAGCGTGGGCGACGGAATCGCCCGCGTACATGGACTGGCCAACGTCATGGCCGGCGAGCTGGTTGAATTCTCCAACGGCATGAAGGGCATGGCGCTCAACCTCGAAGAGGACAACGTCGGCGTGGCCATCTTCGGTCCGGACACCGGCATCAAGGAAGGCGACCAGGTCAAACGCACCGAAACCATCGCTTCCGTGCCTTCGGGCGACGGCCTGACCGGCCGCGTGGTCGACGCGCTCGGCAACCCGATCGACGGCGGTCCCGCGCTGCATCCGACGGTGGACCGCCCGATTGAACTCAAGGCCCCCGGAATCATTGACCGCAAGGACGTGCACGAGCCCATGCAGACCGGCATCAAGGTGATCGACGCGCTCACCCCCATCGGCCGCGGCCAGCGCGAGCTGATCATCGGCGACCGCAAGACCGGCAAGACGGCCCTGGCGATCGACACCATCATCAACCAGCGCGGCGAAGACGTGCACTGCTTCTATGTGGCCATCGGGCAAAAACGTTCGACCGTGGTCCAGGTGGCCGAAACCCTGAAGAAGCATGGCGCGATGGAATACACCACCATCATTGCCGCCACCGCTTCCGATCCGGCCCCGATGCAGTTCCTCGCCCCCTTCGCCGGCACAGCGATGGCCGAATACTATCGCGACAGCGGCAAACATGCGTTGATTATCTACGACGACCTGACCAAGCAGGCCCAGGCCTACCGTCAGCTTTCGTTGCTGTTGCGCCGTCCACCCGGCCGCGAGGCCTATCCCGGCGACGTGTTTTACCTACACTCCCGCCTGCTCGAACGCTCCGCCAAGATGAGCGACGCCAAGGGGGCCGGAAGCCTGACCGCCCTGCCGATCATCGAAACGCAGGACGGCGACGTATCGGCCTACATTCCGACCAACGTGATTTCAATCACCGACGGCCAGATCTTCCTCGAATCGGACCTGTTCAATTCGGGACAGCGCCCGGCGATCAATCCCGGCCTGTCGGTATCCCGTGTCGGCGGCGACGCCCAGATCAAGGCCATGAAGCAGACGGCGGGCACGCTGCGCCTCGACCTGGCGCAGTATCGCGAGCTGGCGGCGTTCTCTCAGTTTGCCTCCGACCTCGATGCCTCCACGCGCAAGCTGCTGGACCGCGGCCAACGCCTGATGGAGGTGATCAAGCAAGGGGTGCACGTACCACTCGAAGTCGCCAAGCAGATCGTGATCATCTTCGCGGGCACCAACGGCTATCTGGACGACATTCCGGTCGCCACCGTCGGCCGCTTCGAGCGCGAACTGAACGAAGCCCTCGACTCCCGCTATGCCGACGTGGTCAAACGGATCAAGGAAGAGAAGGCGTTGAGCGACGAGTTGAAAACGGCGATCAAGGAAACACTCGAGGAATTCAGGCGCACGTTCGAGGCCTAGTTTTATTCGGTAAAAGATATGGCGAGCATCAAGGAATATAACCGCAAGCTGAGCAGCTTGAAGAATACGGTGAAGATCACCAAGACCATGAAAATGGTCTCGGCGAGCAAGCTTCGTCGCGCCCAGGAAGCGGAAGGCCGCGCCAAGGACTATGCGCACCAGGTCAACAACCTGATCTACCGCATTGCCGGCTCGGTCGACCAGGAGATGCATCCCCTGCTGACTCCGCGGGCGGAGGTCCGCCGGGTGCTGCTGCTCGTCTTTTCCTCGGACAAGGGCTTGTGCGGCGNCTTCAACAACAACCTGATCAAGTTTGTGCGCAACAAGCGCACGGAATTTGAGGCGGCGGGCAAGGAGGTTGCTCTCGCCTTCTGCGGACGGCGCGGATACCTCTATTTCGCCAACCGCGCGACGGTACACAAGAACTTCCCCGACGTCACCGCCGCGCCCAACTCACGCAATGCTTCCGAGATCGCAGACGATCTGATCGCCGCCTTTTCCGATGGGCAGTTCGATGAAGTGCACATGCTCTACAACCACTTCGTCAGCCCGCTTTCGCAGGTACCGCAGATCGACCAGCTGCTGCCGCTTCCGCTGGTGACCCTGAAGGATCACGATCCGGTGGAGGCGATCAAGGAAGACGATTTTATCGCCGAGCCCCCTCTGGAAGAGTTGTTGCCGCGCCTCGTTCCCATGCTGGTGGTGTTCAAGGTGTTCTACGCCCTGCTGGAAAATTCCGCGGGAGAACACGGCGCTCGCATGACCGCCATGGACAACGCCACAACCAACGCCGGCAAGATGATCGACGAATACACGCTGCTGCGCAACCGCGCCCGGCAGGCGGCCATCACCACCGAGCTGATTGAGATTATTTCCGGCGCCGAGGCGCTATAGCCCATTTAATTCGATTTTTAGAGAGACAGGAGAACATTCATGAGTACGGCAACTGCAAACGCAACCGGTAGGATTTCCCAGATCCTGGGCGCGGTCATCGACGTAAAATTTCCGGAAGGCAACCTTCCGAACATCCTGACCGCCCTGAAGCTGTCCAATTCCACGATCAGCGAGAAGCCTGAAAACCTCACGCTTGAAGTCGCCCAGCACCTCGGCGACAACACCGTCCGCTGCATCGCGATGGATACCACCGATGGCTTGGTGCGCGGCGCTCCGGTCCGCGATACGGGCGACATGATCCGCGTGCCGGTGGGCACGAAAACCCTCGGTCGCGTGATGAACCTGCTCGGCGATCCCATCGACCAGCAGGGGGCGATCGGTAGCGAAGCA
>JBNLGU010000001.1:0-152677 GCA_050306215.1 Pontiella sp. | reverse complement strand
AGTTTTTCATCGACGGTGGCGGTCTTGAAAGCGGGCAGCACCGGGCGTTTACCGACATCGCACTCAACCATTTTATATGATTTGCCTTCCTGTTCGATCATCAGCCGGCACATGAACCTTCCTCCGGGTATTTCCCCGATGAGAATATCGACATCTACTTTCTGCCCTTTTTTAAGTTCGAACCAATCGCCAATGACCATGCGAGACGCCAACGACCAGGTATCGCCAGCATACGATTCCCCATTTACTTTCACATTCCTCAGGATGCCGTAGAACGCGCCGGATCCGTCATACCCTCCAGCCTGGTCAATCTGGGAATAGATGTCTTTAAAGTTTGGAACGCTCTTGGCATCCAACGGGAATAACCGGTTGTTCGGTGCACGGCTCAGCCACGACGACATTCGTTTAATGTGTTCAACCCAGCAGGCATCCAGCACCAACTTGCCCCCTACTCGCACCAGCAGCACATCGTCGCCAAGACCGCAGAACCGGTAGCGGCCGGATTCCGGTGCGGCAATCTGGCCTTTGTAGGAGCAGAGCCAATAGCTGGGCTTTACCTGATCATCCACACCGAATGCCTTGGGGGCCGCATCGGCGGCCATGGAGGGCATCATGAAGATGGTCGTGTATTTCAGCTTCGGCGCCTTGAAGTATTCCTTGAGCCGGTTTGGGTTGAAACCGGAACTGACGTAATTATCGATAACCTTGCAGATGGCGGCGTTGGCACCGCCCTTGTCTCTATTCTGAAACATTTCCCCAATGTTCGTAGGTTTCCCTTCCGGGGTTTGCTTGAGGTCGTAAAAGGTGCCGATAAACTCATCGCCCTTTCCGCTACCACCACCGAACAGATCCATATCGAAGCTCATCCCAAGACCACCGAGGCCTCCTCCGGAACCATACCCCGTGCCCCCCTTGATGCCGACAATTTCCGGCATCTTGATGTCGATGTTGGTTTTTTGCTTGGTTACGATGGTCTTGCGCAACTTAGGGGCTTGAGTCCGTTTCTGCTGCTTCACCGGCACCTGCAGTTTCCGGAGCTGCATCTTCGGCCGTTTGATGTCTTTAACCTCAAACGTCTGGTCGGGCTTGATGTAAACCTGCACCGCAACAAAGGTCAGAGCGATGGCCACGAAAGCAACGTGGATAATGACGCTGACCACCAGAGCGCTTGATTTCTTGTGATTCAAAAAAAAACGTTTCTTCGCTATTCTCTTATCCATACCAACCGATCCTCGTTGCCTCTATTCCGAGTAAGCGGGCCATAGAAATATAAAGGGCTCCGTTTTTCAACACGTTTGCCAGATAAAATGAGCAGTGCGCCAAAAACAGGGTCTAAAACGGATGAAGGAGGGACAAATGCAAAGCACACCAACACTCAAGCATTTGATACACCTCATGCACGAAGAGGTTGGGAAATTCATGCACTTTGCAGGCCACCTGCTCCACGAAAAGAGCTTCTGGATCATCGCGGGACTTGTGGTTCTCATGGCGGCGCTCTTTGCCATCCTGGTGCTTTGGGGTAGCGGAAGCGTACCAGAATTCCGGTCTCCGCAATATATCTGGTAAAGCGAAACTACCGGCTCTCGGCCAGCGCATCCAAGGCGGAATGCTCGGTATCCGACGAAGAGGACAGCGCTTTTTCGCCCACCAGCTTAATCGCCAACGCACCCAGCGGAGCGGTAAAAACAATGCTCATCACCGCCACGGCCAAGATCACTTCACCGGGCGCGGTATCCATCCCGTTCACCCTCATGGCAACCAGCGGAACCGCACCCATGGCCGCCTGGACGGTTGCCTTGGGCCAATAGGACACGACCGCGAAGCAACGTTCCCGGCCGTTCAGCGGGCTGCCAAGAAGCGATAGCATGACGCCGGCGCTACGCGCCACCAAGCCGCAGACCACCAGTCCGAGTCCGGCAAGACCGGTGTGCAACGCGAGTTTTACATCCACTTGGGCTCCCACCAGCGTAAACAGCATGATCGAGGCGAACACCCATAGCTTGCCCAGCTTGGAGGAAATTTCGTGGGCCATGTGCTCGCGCTTTTCCAAAATCATGAAACCAGTGGCCATAACCGCAAGCAGGGCTGCGAACGGGATTCCGTACCCTTCCAGCACATGCTGCAAACGTACCAGCAAAACCGAAATCCCGATCACGATCATTGTGCGCTTGGTCGCGCGCGGATTGAAGCGTTCAAACAGCAACAACAGCAACCAACCGATCAGGCAGCCGACGCCGATCCCCGCCACGATGGAAACCGGAATGCCAGCCAACTTGGCAAGAATCCCTCCGGCCGAGCCGGTATAGAGCCCCAGGAAGACCGAAAAAATGACGATGGCAATCACATCGTCGAGCGACGCCGCGGCCAGGATCATGGTCGGGATCCCCTTGTCCGCGCCCTTTCGCCTCTCGATGTAGCCGATCATCATCGGCACCACCACTGCCGGAGAAACCGCCGCAACGATAAATCCAAGCATGGCTGATTCGAGATGGCTTAAGGAAGGCAGAAAAACCGGCCCCAGCCAAGCAATGATGGAACCCTCCAGGACCCCTGGGACAAACGACATCAGCAACGCCTGCAACCCTACCTTGTTCAGCACATCGCGGCTCAGCTCGAAACCGGCCCGCAACAGAATGATGATCAATGCAATCATGCGCAGATCGGAAGACGCCTGCAGGAATCCCGGCTGGAGCAGGTTGAACACATAGGGACCGAACAGCACACCCAGCAGGAGCATGCCCAGCAAGCCCGGCATCCGCATCTTGCGAAAGATCCAGTCCGCCAGCAAACCCAGCAAAATCATCTCGGCTATGCCCAAGGCCATTCTTTCCTCCCCGTTGAAGGGTTAAACATGCCGGAAACACCATTCCTTGAAAAGCTGGAAAAGAAAAAGGCGCCCACTCTGTTGGACGCCTTTTGATCGAACCGATTACTCGACTACTTGTTCTTGGTAAAACAGAGCGTCGCGTTGTGTCCGCCGAAGCCAAGCGAGTTGCTTAACGCAACATTGATCTCCATTTCACGGGCTTCATTCGGCACATAGTCCAGATCACAGTCCGGATCGGGTGTGGTGTAGTTGATGGTCGGCGGAGCAATGCCATCACGGATCGCAAGCGCAATGATAGCAGCTTCAACGCCGCCGGCTGCACCCAGCATGTGTCCAGTCATCGACTTGGTGGAACTGACCGCCACCTTGTAGGCCTTCTCTTCGCCGAGCGCCTTCTTGATCGCCAGCGTTTCGCCTTTGTCGTTGAGCGGCGTGCTGGTTCCGTGGGCGTTGATATAGTCGACGTCATCCGCCGTGAGTCCGGCATCGGCGATCGCCAGCTTCATGCCACGGGCGGCTTCATCGGCCTCGGCATTCGGCGCGGTAATGTGGTAGGCATCGCCGGTACGGCCGTACCCCGTTGCTTCACAGTAAATCTTTGCGCCGCGTGCAAGGGCATGCTGCTTCTCTTCCAACACCAGGATGCCGGCACCTTCGGACATCACAAAACCGTCGCGATCCAGATCAAATGGGCGGGACGCGCCCTTCGGGTCGTCGTTGCGGCGGCTGGTGGCGCGCAAGGCGGCAAAGCCGGCCACGCCCAGCATGGCAATGGAGGCTTCGGCTCCGCCGGCAACCATTACGTCGGCATCGCCGTACTGGATAATGCGCATGGCTTCGCCAATGGAGTGCGTACCGGACGCGCAGGCGCTGGTGACGCAGAAATTAGGTCCTTTGAATCCGTACTTGATCGATACGTATCCCGAAAGGATGTTGGTAATCATCTGGGGAATCAGTTGCGGGGAAATGCGGCGCGGGCCTTTCTCATAGGCCTTCAGGCATTCGTTCTGCATCATCTGCATGCCGCCGATGCCCGAGCTGGCAATCACGCCCACCCGCTGGAGATCCAGCTTGTCAAAATCAAAGTTTGCATCCTCGACGGCCATTACGCCCGCCGCCATGCCGTAGACGGAAAACGGATCCATCTTGCGGGCATCCTTCGGATCAATGTATTGCGTAGGGTCGAAGTCACGGATTTCCCCGCCGATGGTCACGGGATATTGATCGATATCGGGCATGTTCTTGACAGAATCGATACCGGACTGACCAGCCTTGATGGCTTCCCAGAACTTCTCGATCTCGTTCGCAACGGGAGAAACAACCCCCAAACCGGTTACCACAACTTCGCGCCGACTCATAATCCGTACCTCTATAGAATTTGATGCTGAAATGGCCGGAACAGCCCTTGAGCAGTCCCGGCCATTGAAAGATCCTTCAGTCTGGCTTACTCGAAACCTTTTTCCTTCAGGTAGCTGATCACACCGCCAACGGAGGTGAGCTTTTCAGCGTCTTCGTCGGGAATTTCAGCACCGAACTCTTCTTCGAAAGCCATAACGAGTTCAACGGTGTCGAGAGAGTCTGCACCGAGGTCTTCAATGAATGATGCATCGTTGGTTACCTGATCGGCATTGACGCCGAGCTGCTCAACGATGATGTCTTTTACTTTATCTTCAAGTGCCATTTTTTTCTCCTTTTCCTAGGTTTACACTTACAAACACTACATTACCATTCCGCCGCATGTCGAGAGCACTTGCCCCGTAACATACGCCGAGGCGTCGCTCGCCAAAAACAGCACGACATTAGCCACGTCTTCCGGCTCGCCGAACCGGGAGAGCGGAATAAGTTCCTTCATTTTGTTCTGCACTTCAATATCGAGTTTATCGGTCATGGCCGTGCGGATGAAGCCCGGGGCAACCGCGTTGCAACGGACGTTGCGCGAAGCCAGTTCCTTGGCAACCGTCTTGCTGAAGGAAATCACCCCGCCCTTGGAGGCGGCATAGTTGGCCTGCCCGGCATTGCCCATCAGACCGATCACGGAAGCAATGTTCACGATGGTGCCCGAACGTTGCTTCATCATGCCGCGCATCGCGGCTTTCGTGCAGAGGAATACTCCTTTGAGGTTAACGTTCAGGACGGCGTCCCAGTCTTCTTCGCTCATGCGCATCAGCAGGCCGTCCTTGGTGATGCCGGCGTTGTTGACGAGTACATCGATCTTTCCAAAATCCTTTTCAATGGCCTTCACGCCTTCGGCGACGCTTTCACCCTCGGCCACATTCACACCGTAGCATTCGACCTTCCGGCCCAGCGCCTTGACCTTGCCTGCGGTTTCTTCCAGCCATTCGGCATTCAGGTCGCACAGTGCAATATCGGCTCCGGCTTCGGCAAGCTTGACGGCAATGGCCTGGCCCAGACCGCGGGCAGCTCCCGTCACCATGGCTACTTTATCGTTCAATTCAAACATAGGAATTCCTTATTGGTTTTCAATATCTGTGAGCTGGCCGATGTTACGAACCGAAACCGTGTTGTCAATACGCTTTATCAGCCCCGCGAGCACCTTGCCGGGCCCGCATTCAACAATCTCCTCCACGCCGTCCGCAGCCAGCTTCTGGATGGATGCCACCCACTGCACGGAAGAGGTGATCTGCTTGACCATGTTACCACGGATAGCGGAGGCGTCGTGAACATCGGCCGTTACATTCGAAAGCACCGGAACCTTGGGCTCGGCCAAGGCGATCCCGGCGAGGAAGGCATCCATCTCATCGGCGGCGGGCTGCATCAGCGGAGAATGGAATGCACCGGCCACCGGCAGGCGAAGGGCGCGCTTTGCACCGGCTTCCTTGCAGAGTGCTTCGGCCTTGTCGATCGAGTCCGCAGTGCCTGAAAGTACCGTCTGCCCCAACGAATTAAAATTGGCCACGGTGCAACCGGCCTTTTCCGAAATCTCAACCAGCACGTCGCCATCCAGATTCATCACGGCCAGCATGGCCCCGGGATTCTCCACACAGGCGGCCTGCATGAATTCACCGCGCGCCTTGAGCACCTTGATGCAGTCTTCAAAGCCGACGACGCCAGCCACATACAGGGCCGTCCATTCACCGAGACTGTGTCCGGCCAGCACATCGTATTCAACCGGTTGCTTTAGCTCCATGGCCTTGAACGCGGCCGCGCTGGCCACGAAAATGCCGAGCTGGGCATGGTTCGATTTGTTCAGCTCTTCCTGCGGGCCTTCGAAGCAGATTGACGCCAAGTCGTAGCCGAGGATTTCGTTGGCCTGGTCGAACAGCGCCTTGCATTCCGGAATGGCCTCGGCAAGGTCCTTGCCCATGCCGACGATCTGCGATCCCTGTCCGGGAAAAACGATAGCTCTTTTCATGTTTACTTCCCCCACTCCAATACGTTGGCTCCCCAGGTGAAGCCGCCGCCGAAAACGGTCAGCACGACCAGGTCACCCTTCACGATGGATCCATCCTTGACCGCTTCGTCGAGCGCAATGGCCAGCGCGGCCGAGGAGGTATTGGCATATTTATCGACGTTGGTATACATGCGATCGCCCACGCCGAGCTTCTTTGAAATGGCATCAATGATCCGGATATTAGCCTGATGCGGAATAAAGCATTTTACATCGTCAGCGGAAATGCCGTTCTTTTCGAGGGCGCCAACCACGGTCTCGGTCATGCGCGTAACGGCATGCTTGAACACTTCGCGGCCCTGCATCTGCAGATACTGCTGCTTTTGGTCGAGCATCTCGTGGCTCATCGGATTTCGGCTTCCGCCGCCGGGCGTTGAAAGCAACTCGGCCAGTGAGCCGTCGGAGCCCATGACGGACTGCATGATGCCGCGTCCTTCGCCGCCGGCGCGCAACACGGCCGCGCCCGCACCGTCGCCGAACAGGATGCAGGTCGAACGGTCCTCCCAGTCGAGGAAGGTGCTCATTTTTTCGGTGCCGACCACCAAGGCAGTTTCGACAGCCCCTGCGGCAATCATGTTCCTCGCCGTGTCCATAGCATAAAGAAAGCCGGAACAAGCGGCACCAAGATCGAAGCAGTATGCGTTTTTCGCGCCGATCTTATCCTGAACGAAGCAGGCGGTGCTTGGAAAAAACATGTCGGGCGAAAGGGTCGCCACAATGATTAGATCGATCTCCCCGGCCCCGATACCGGCATCGGCGATCGCCTTCTTGGCGGCTTCGGCACCCAGATCGGAGGAGGCTTGCTCGGGAGCGGCAATGCGCCGTTCTCGCATGCCCGTGCGGGCATAGATCCATTCGTCCGATGTTTCGACGATTTCTTCGAGATCCTGGTTCGTCAGCACCTTTTCAGGAACATACGAACCCGTACCTATGATTGAAACTATACGCTCAGACCCCATGCAAAAACCGTTCCGTAAAAAAAACCTAGGATTCGGAAGTAATACTCTTTAGTTCAGCTTCAATCAAATGGTTTACATCATGATCTATCGCTTCGGCGGCCACACGGATTGCATTGAACGTTGCAAACGCATTCGAGGAACCGTGTCCGATAATCACGACCCCGTTGGCCCCCAGCAGCGGAGCGCCGCCATAGCTGGCCGGATCGGCGTGCGATTTGATCTCCTTGAAAACTCCCATGGCAAGCAACGCCCCCAGCTTCCGCAGCAGGTTGGCGCGGAACATCCGCTTGAGCCAAGCCGAAATCATCTTGGCCACGGCTTCGCTCGTTTTGAGCACCACGTTGCCCACAAAACCATCGCAGACCGCCACGCTGACCTTGGCACCGAACAGGTCGCGGCTTTCCACGTTGCCGATAAAATTGAGCTTCGACTGGCTAAGCAAGCTGAAGGTCTTCTTGGTGCTTTCGTTGCCCTTGCCTTCCTCCTCGCCAATACTCAACAGACCGATGCTCGGATTGGCCACCCCGAGGATTTCGCGGGAATAGATGCTACCCATCACGGCATACTGCAATAGCATTTCAGGCGTGCTGTCGGGATTGGCTCCGGCGTCGAGCAATACGAAAGGCTTTTTGGAAGTCGGCATGACCGTTGCGATTGCAGGACGATCGACCCCTGCCAGCGTGCGCAGCTTCAACGTGGCGGCCGCCACGGCGGCACCGGTGTTACCGGCGGAAAAGATCGCGTCGGCCTTGCCGTCCTTGACCAATTCCACGGAACGGGCAATGGACGAGTCCTTCTTGCGTCGAATCGCTGTGGCCGGGGATTCGCCCATGCCCACGACTTCCGAGCAATGCACAATTTCAATGCATGCAGGAATGGACCCCTTGTGCTTGGCTAGCTCGGCTTTTATGGCCGTTTCGTCGCCTACAAGGAAGAGCTTTTCGATTCCGGTCAGGTCTTCAGCTGCCCGAAGGGTACCGGCAACGATTTCCCGAGGCGCAAAGTCGCCACCCATCGCATCTATGGAGATACGCATGGTTCTACTCTTCAGTAGCGACCGTTAGTACCTGACGTCCGTTGTAGTATCCGCAGCTGGTGCAGGCGTGATGCGGCAGGGCCGGTGCTCCACACTGGGGGCAGGAAGAGGCGCGGGAAATCGGCTTCTTCATGTTCTGGGCCTTGCGGCTCGCGGTTTTGCTCTTCGAAGTTTTTCTTTTTGGAACTGCCATCGCAATCCTCCTTACGTCTATAAACTTAAACCGTCCAACGCCGAAAACGGGCTTGGACCATTATTCTTTTTGCATTCACAAGGGCCGGCGTTCAGATTCGCACCGCATTGGGGACACTGCCCCTTGCAGTCCTCGCCACACACCGCAACCCCCGGAACATGCAACAAAATCTCCTCCCGCAGATCTTCCGTAATATCCACCGAATCGGTGCCTTCAGGTGCGGGGTAAGCGCGTAGAAAATCGGAAACGGCTACTGTTGTCGAGAAAAAATCAGAACATCTTGCACACCGCATTTCGACCGCCGTGGACAGGCTTCCGCGCACAATCAGCTCGCCCGAAACCCGCTGGGCATAGAGCTGGTAGCCAACCTCCCCGAACTCCTTGATCAACGGATCGTCCGCCAAGTCCATGATCGACCCCGGATCGCTCCCCTCGTAATGCGATCCCTCCTCCGGAATCCTTGCCACCAATATTTTCATTTCCGTATTCCTTCAGGTGTAATTCGTAGCCCTTAATAGTCTGGAATTGCCTTCAAGTTTCAAGTTTCAAGTTCGAGCTTTCCCTTGTACCTTTTCCCGCATGCAATTTTCCCAACTCCAGCTCAACGAATCCATCCTGAAGGCCGTCGACGAGGCCGGCTTCAAGGAACCGACCCCGATCCAGGCCCAAGCCATTCCGGCCATCCTGACCGGCCGCGACATCATCGGTTGCGCCCGCACCGGGACCGGAAAAACCGCCGCCTTCGCCCTGCCCCTTATTCAGAGGCTGGTGGACTCCTGGACCGCACCACGCGAAATACGCTGCCGCGCCCTGATTCTCTCCCCCACCCGCGAGCTGGCGATCCAGCTACTCAAAAACATACGGACCTTTGCCTCCCACACCGAACTTTCCAGCCTGCTGGTTCACGGCGGAACAGGCTACGAAAAGCAAATTGAAACCCTGCGCGAAGGCGTCGACATACTCGTCGCCACGCCCGGTCGCCTGCTCGATCTATACGATCGCAAGGCCCTCCGCCTGGATCAGGTGGAGGTCTTTGTAGTCGACGAGGCCGACCGGATGCTCGACATGGGCTTCCTGCCCGACATCCGCAAGATTGCCCCCTTGCTGCCCCAGACCCGGCAGGCGCTCTTCTTTTCCGCTACCATGCCGAAGGAGGCGCTACAGCTAGCCTCCAGCATCCTGCACAAACCCATGCAGGTTTCCAGCGATCCCGTCTCGGCCGCCGCCGAAAACATTGCGAAGTCGCTCTATTATGTGGAGAAGAACAACAAGTACGAGCTGTTGGGTTGGTTGTTGCGGAAAATCGATTATAAACGCGTCCTGGTCTTTTGCCGCACCCGTCGCGGAGCCGACCTGCTCACCGAGCGCATGAAGAAGCTCAACCTGCCGGTTGAAGTCCTTCACGGCCAAAAGGAGCAATCGCACCGGCAGGAAATCCTCGAAGCCTTCCGCTGCGGCGAAACACCCATACTGATCGCCACCGACCTCGCCGCGCGCGGCATCGACATTGAAAACGTTTCGCACGTCATCAACTTCGACCTCCCCAACGAACCCGAAACCTACGTCCACCGTATCGGCCGCACCGCCCGCGCCGGAGCCTCCGGCACTGCACTGAGTTTCTGCGATCCCACCGAAAAAAACTATCTTCGCGATATTCTCCTCCACCTCGGCGAGGAAATGGAGGTGGTGGAAGACCACCCCTTCCATAGCGAACAGATCCGGAATTATTCGGGGAGCGTCAAACCCAAGCACACGCCCGACAAAAAGAAGCATGTCAGCAAGATCCGCGAACAGACCACCTGGCGCCTATCCCCCGGCCAGCGCGACAAGCTTCATACCGACTCCGGCCCAAAGAAAAACGCCCGCCGCAACCCAAAACGCAACAAGTAGAACCTGCCTCCACCCTCGATGGGTGCGCAATGTCTTTACCTGACCGTTGCCGGCCTAGCTCTATCCGCAATTCCATCCATAGCCAACACGCCGGGATGCGGACCAGAAACGGGTGTAGACATCCACATGGCTACTGGAAGATGTGCAAAAAAGCCTGTCGCGAGGACAGGCTTTCATAGCGTAACGTATGGGGGCGAAGCGATTAAGCGCTTTGTTTTTCGACAATGCCTTGCGCCCACTCGGCCGCGGCCTGGAGGTCGGCATCGTTGGGATGCTTGGCGGCATCGTTCCAGAGTTTCTTGCGCGATTCGGTGGGACCGTAGCCGTGATCCTTGGGCAGGGATTCCATCCACTCGACCAGCTCGGGATCGATCGCACCCTGGCAGATGTAATGCCCAACCACGGAACAATCGGGAATCAGCTTAGTGGCCGCCGAAAGGCTTTCGGCCGCGTGCTTGGAATCGGGATAGGCGCCCAGCGTGGCAAACAGGCCTACCTTCTGGCCCTTAAGGCGCTTCATGTAGAGCCGCATCTTTTCATCGGCCGTGCCCTCTTCGATCCAGAAGCCCAGCAGGATCAGATCGTATTGGTCGGGATTGGGCGCCATTTCAACACGGCTGAGCTCGGCATGGTCCACCGCCAAATGAATGGCCTGGGCTAGTTTACGGGTGTTTCCAGTCTTGCTGGAATAGACAATCAAAGTTTTCATTGAGTACCTCGTTTTGCGTTGGGGATTGGATCCGTTTTAAAATATGGCGATAGCATTCACGTATCCAACCGCTACGTCAAGATTCACTTCTGCAGGAAACAAAAAACCGATGGAAAACCCCAGCGATTGAAATGGGAGGGAAGAGAATTGCCGCCTCGTACCCCGATTGACACCGCGGCTATCTCGGCGCATAAGCACCTCGGCTCAAGCGCCCATGGGGCCCTACATAAAAAAACCACAGAATCCGGGGACTCTGTGGATAAAACCAAATGGCGGAAAGGGGGGGATTCGAACCCCCGGTACCGCGTAAGCAGTACACCGGATTAGCAGTCCAGCACCTTAAGCCACTCAGTCACCTTTCCGCGCTAAAACGAGGGAGGAAGATAGTTAACCCCCCTACCCTTTGCAAGCGGTTTTTGGAAGGAATGAGGGGTTTACCAGAACTGGTAGGCACCGTACTTAATAACATAAAGCCCGAGAATAAAATTAGTGGTTCCATGGGCGATGATTGTGGCCCAGATATCGCGGGTTTTGATGTAGAGCAGGCCGAAGGCGATACCGCAGACGATGCCGGCCATCCATTCAAAGTGTTCCACGCCGAAAAAGGCGGAAATGAGCAGCAGCATGGGCCAGTGCAGCTTGCCGGCATCAATCTTGAAAAACGGACTGCCCAGCATCCAGCGATAGAGGAATCCCCGAAAAAAGAATTCCTCGATAAGGGCGATGATGACGGAGGTGCCGAGCATATGGATCCAGAACGCCAGCAGGCCCGTGACCCGTGGATCGTAGATGTGCAGCCCGGCATGCTCCCCCTCTTCGATCACTTCGTACGGCAGTTGCGTCCGCACCACGTTTTCCTTACCGAGGGCAACGGCTTCCTGCACATCGGCCGATTCCAACTGGAGCGGCAGCGTGAATAGTTCGCGGGTCTTGAACGGATGGGTCAGGTCAACGAAGAGCCGATCGTACCATTCGGTGACCGCCGGGGCTTTTTCGGCAACCCAAGGGGTTTCAAACCCCACCCATACAAAGAAAATCAGGATACCGACCCCGATGGCCGCCGGTATGTTTTTCCAGTTCAACTTCGGATACCAGCGCCACGGACGGGCGACCGCAAGCAGCACGATGCCGCTAACCGTGCGGATCATGTAGTTGTCGAACCACACCATCAGGGTCAGCCAAATGGCAAAAGGCAAGACATGGGCCACTACCGCAATGGAATTCTCTTTCTGCTCCTCGGGAGTCAGCGCCACCAGTTTGCTATGTTCGCTCATGCCATCCTTGCCGCAAAGACCCCATGGAGGGAATCAGTCGTGCTTTTTTTCCGATTCGCCGGACTCGGGGATCTCCTTGGACTCCGCCTTTTCATCGGAGTCTGCGCCTTCCTTCTGCCCTTTCTTGAACTCATTCAGGCTCCGGCCGAGCGAGCGGGACAATTCGGGAAGTTTCTTGGCGCCGAACAGCAGAAGGATGACAAACAATATAATCAACAGTTCCTGCCCACCCGGCATGCCTATGGCCAACGTATTCATAACTACTCCTCAACTCGATGTTTCGCCGTCCGTTCGTCCCCGTCCCCCAGGTCCGGCTTGTCCTTGGGTGCGCGCCCGCCCTTTTCCGAAAAGTAAAGAAACCATATACAGAACTCGTACATGAGGATCAATGGTATCGACATCTGAATCTGCGAAGCCGGGTCCGGCGGCGTAAGCAACATGGACAGGATGAAGAGCCCCACAACAACGTGCCGCCGCTTATCCCGTAGTTGCCGGGAGGAAATGATGCCCATCCTGCCCAACAGGATCACCACGATCGGCATTTGGAATGCGATGCCGAAACCCAGCAGGACCTGCAGGGTAAAATCGATGTAGCGCTGGTAGGTCCAGATATTGTCGCCGCCCATCCAGATATTCATATTGACCATGATCTGGATCGCCATGGGCAGGATCATCAGATACGCAAACAGCACGCCCGCCACGAACAGGAGGCCGGAAAAGAAACCGACCCGCTGCACCATCCGGCGCTCGGAATCCTTGATGCCCGGCAGCACGAAAGCCCCGATGATCAACATCAAGGCCGGCATGCTGACCACCAGCCCGCTCCAGAAGGCGAGGGTGAACCACATCTTGAAGCCGGTTGTGATATCGAGCTGCAGCAGAATCTGGTCGGAGTCGATAAAGGCCTGCCCCGGCACAAACAACATATGCTTGAGCCATGGAATGAAAAAGGCGGCAATGGCCATGCCGGCCACGATGGCAATGAACGCGCGAATGATCATCTTGCGGAATTCCTCAAGATGTTCGAGGAACGGCATTTCGCTGTCGTCGTAGTGGAAGCGGCCCTTGAGCGATTTAATTTTTCCGATCATCGCCATCCCCGCTTTCCGGTTCCACGGGCTCGCCGTCGCGAGCATCTCCATCATCGCCACCACAGGAGTCTTCCTGGGCCACACCGGGTTCCGCGTCCTCATGGCCAAGGCCATAGTCGTCGTAATCGCCCATGTCCCGGGCCTGTTCGCTCCCGTCGTCCAGATCGCCATACATCACTTCGCGCTTGAAGTGCTCCGCCGTGCTGCGGATCTGATTCATGATTTCGCTGAGTTTGCGGAAAATCCGCGGAGCATCCTTGGAACCGAAGAGCAACAGCAGCACCAGCATGACGACAACCATTTCACCGCCGCCGGGACCCAGAAAGGCAAAGTGTAGCAACCCGTCAGGCATGGCTAGCCATTGCGATAGCTCTGGCACAGAACAAAGTCCATCAGCACCAGGGCCGTCATGGTTTCAACAATGGGAACGGCGCGCGGAACCACGCAGGGATCGTGGCGCCCCTTGGCTTCCAGCACCGTGGCTACGCCATCGAAGCTGGCCGTGTTCTGGGCCAAACCGATGGTGGCCGGCGGCTTGAAGGCAATGCGGAACACCAACGGCTCGCCGTTCGAAATACCGCCCTGCACACCCCCGCTGTGGTTCGTCACGGTTCCAAAGCGCCCGTCGGGCTTCTTTTCGAACGGATCATTGTGTTGCGAGCCAAACATGCGCGCACCGGAAAAACCGGAACCGATTTCAAAACCCTTGGTGGCCGGAATCGAAAGCATGGCCTGTGCAAGCTTGGCCTCCATGCGGTCGAATACGGGTTCCCCGAGGCCCACGGGCACGTTTTCGGCCACGCAGGTCAAAACACCGCCGACCGAATCCTTGCGGTCGCGGGTCGCCGCGACCATTTCTATCATCCGCTTGGCGGCTGCCTCGTCGGGGCAACGAATGATGTTGGAATCAATCTGCTCGCGGGAGGGAACACTTGCGCTTAGATCACGAGCGTCAATGTCGCCCACCGAGCTCACCCAGCCCGTGATCTTCGTCCCGAAGGTTTCGGACAACCATTTTTCGGCGATGGCTCCGGCAGCCACGCGGCCGATGGTTTCGCGGGCGCTGGAGCGTCCGCCGCCGCTGGAAGCGCGGTTGCCGTATTTCATCTGGTAGGTGTAGTCGGCATGCGAAGGCCGAGGCACATTGCTCATTTCCCCATAGTCGCCCGGGCGCTGGTCCTTGTTGTTGACCATCAGGCCGATCGGGGTTCCAAGCGTCTTGCCGTTTTCCACGCCGGAAAGAATCACGACCTGGTCGGCCTCGTCGCGGGGCGTGGTCATATCGCTCTGCCCGGGGCGCCGGCGGGTAAGCTGTGGCTGGATATCGGCTTCGCTGAGCTGCAGATTGGCCGGGCAACCATCCACAATGGCCCCGACGGCCTTGCCGTGCGACTCCCCGAATGTTGATACCTTGAAAAGTGTTCCTATCGTACTCGACATGCTGCTTCCTTCGTTCAGACCGGCAACCCAAGGGCCGCACGGTAATTCTCCAACGTCTGTAAAGCGCATTCTTATAACACCATCCTCCATCGGATTTGGACGAAAAACTGAAGGAAACTTCCCCGCACAAACCGGCATGGCAGAGAAAGCCACGGGTATATTTGGGTTGCAATCAAAGGGCTCTTATGGAGAATCCTCCGCTCTACTCCTAACAACGGGAAAAGGTTTTATGGATACAGGACGACGCCAACATCTGCAGGACATCTACGCAACCGATCACGAGGCCAAGGACGACTATACCCCGCAGATTTCCAACGAGATTCTCGAGGAACGCAAGCGCGAAATCCGGCGCCACCAGTTTACCAGCTTCGTGCTGGGCATGACCGTCCTGCTCGTTCTGGTGGGCCTGGCCGTCGTGGTGGTGAACAAGTTTATCGACACGCGCAAGGCCATCAACACGCCCACCCCCATCGCCCAGGAATACATCCCCCGCCACTCCCTTCCATCGGAAGCCCAATGGGTACTCGATCTCAACCGGAACTATGGCGACCCCACCTGGAACGGCGAGGGCGACCGGCCGTTCAGCGCCATCTGGGTGAAAAAGGCAGCTTGGAATATCAACATGGCCGAGCAAGCCGTGGAATTGGGGAAATCCGACGAAAAGGCCTACGAACAAGCCGCCAAATACTACGAGGATGCCCTGAAAATCCTGCCGGACCTCGAAGGCATCAAGGTGCCTTTGGGCATGGTGTACTTCAAACTGGGCAAGCTAGACAAAGCCCTGGAGCTCCTCGCGGACGCCCCGGAAACCGACCTGACCTACGACATCCTCAACAATCTGGGCGCGGCCTGCATCGAAGCCAAGGCCTACGACCGTGCGGAGCAGTACCTGAAGCGCTCATTGGAATTGAAGCCGGCCTATGCCGAAGCGTTGAACAACCTGGCCCTGTTGTACAAGAAGACCAACCGGCCGGAAGATGCAACGAAAGCCTACGAAGCCTATCTGGACCAACGCCCGCTCGACAACAAGGGTACCCGCTACGACTTCGCCCTGTACCTGACCAAGATCGGAAACTGGCCTCTGGCCGCGGAACAGTTGCGGATCTTGACGGAACAGATTACCGACGACCATGTGCTCTACTTCCTGTTGGCACGCGCTGAAAACAAGCTCGAAAATAAGGACGCGGCAACGGAAGCCTTACGTCGCGGCATCCAGTTGACGGACCCGAAACTGGCCATTGCATGGATGGACGACGCCGAGTTTGACCAACTCCGCAACACCGAAGAGTTCCAGGCGCTAATGAAATACGTCCAGCAGGACCGCAAGCCCACGCCCTAGCCGAAATAGTGAAAGATGAGATGGTTCAGGCCGAGCGCAATCAGCGCCGCCAGAAAATCATCGACCACAATCCCGAATCCACCGTGGATATGCTGCAGATGGCGAATCGGCGGCGGCTTGGTGATATCGAATATGCGGTGCAGAACGAAACCGCTCAGCAACGCCCATGGCGAGGTCAGCCCAATCACCGTGATGGGCAGCGTCAGATATTCGTCCGCCACGATGCACCCGGGGTCCTTGCCTCCGATCATACGCTCGGCCACTCCACAAATGGGTATCGCCAGCAAGGTCATTGCCACACACGCCATGATCTGAAGACCCACGCCGTCGATATGCATCAAGCCCCACGCGAGGGGCAGCCCCACCAAGGTTCCCACTGTTCCGGGCATAACCGGACTCCAGCCCGTCCCGAATCCAACCGCTATCCATTTTACGAAATTCTTCATGTTTTCTCCATCGATGGGCATGTTCTACCACATGCACGAGGCGACGGACGATCCCAGAAAGCAAGCGAGTTTTCCCGGAGTGCGCCGAAATACGGGCACGGACTCCTCAATCTTAAACACGACACTTGACTCACTCCCGAAACATGCACAGAATGGGTCGGCAAAAGGATGCAAAAGATGAGCCATAATAAATACATCAATGACTTCATGGAAACCTTTCCCCACGAGGGTCTCACCTTCGACGATGTTTCGCTGATAACGCAGTATGCCGACTTCCTCCCGGGCGATAGCGATATTTCGACCCGGCTGACGCGCAACATCAGCATGAAGATCCCCTTCCTGAGTGCGGCCATGGATACGGTGACCGAGGCGCGCATGGCGATTTCAATGGCCATGATGGGCGGGATCGGCGTGATCCACAAGAACCTCGACCCCGAAGTCCAGGCCCAACACGTCAGCCGGGTGAAGCATCATTTGAACGGCCTCATCTCCACCCCGGTTACCTTCAACATCAACGATACGCTCGAAACCATTGCCCACAAACGGGCCGAAAAGGGCTACAGCTTCAGCGGCTTCCCGATTCTGGACGATGACGGCAAGCTGGTCGGCATCCTGACCTCGAAGGACATCCGTTTTTCCCGCTCCAAGCGGGCCAAGGTAACGGAGGTCATGACCTCCGACGTCATCACGGCCAAGCCCGACACCAACCTGCGGCAGGCCTACGACATCATGCAGCAACACAAGATCGGCAAACTTCCCCTGCTCGAAAAGGGAAAACTCGTCGGCCTGTACAGCTATGCCGACGTCCGCCGACTGATCGAAAACGAAGAACCGCTCTTCAACCGCGACGACAAATACCGGTTGCGCGTTGCCGCTGGCGTTGGCCCCGGCGACTACGAACGGGCCGAGGTCCTCAATCAGGAAGAGGTGGATGTGCTGGTGGTCGACACCGCGCATGGCCATTCCAAGGGCGTGGTCGACATGGTCGCCTGGGTGAAGAACAAGTTCCCCCACATCGACGTGATTGGCGGCAACATTGCCACCGGTGAAGCCGCATTGGCCTTGCGCGATGCCGGCGCGGACGCCGTCAAGGTCGGCATTGGACCTGGATCCATCTGCACCACCCGCGTCGTGGCCGGCGTCGGTATCCCGCAGATCTCCGCAATCTATGCGGCCGCCAGCGCACTGAAGGGCGATATTCCCGTCATCGCGGACGGCGGCATCCGCAACTCCGGCGACATTGCCAAGGCGCTCGTTGCCGGCGCCGATACTGCCATGATGGGTTCCGTTCTGGCCGGTACCGAAGAAAGCCCCGGCGAAAAAATCATTTACGAAGGCCGGCAGTTTGTCATTTACCGCGGCATGGGCAGCCTCGATGCCATGAAGTCCCGCGAAGGCAGCCGCCAACGCTATGGCTTGAGCGACGATGACGATCTCGTTCCACAGGGCATCGAAGGCATGGTCCCCTATGCCGGCACCGTGAACAAGGTCATGAAGCAGTACTGTGGCGGCCTTCAGGCCAGCCTGGGCTACTGCGGAACCAAAACCATCAAGGATCTCAAAGCAAGGGGCCGCTTTGTTCGCGTTTCGCACGCCGGATCGATCGAAGCCCATGCCCACGACATCAAGATTACCAAGGAAGCGCCGAACTATCGGCGCTAGGCGGTTCCATCCGATGAAAGCAACCATAGGCTACCTCACCGGTGCGGCCGTGCTGATGACAGTAAGTGGGTGCGCCTTGGTGACCACGCCAGTCAAAGTGGTCGGCACCGCGGCCACCACCACCATCAAAACAACCGGTGCCGTTGCATCCGCGCCCTTCAAGGCGGCGGGCGACGATTCCGAGGAGTAAGATCCCTTGAAAACAGCTTTGGTCCAAATGAACCCTACGGTCGGGGCGCTGAAGGAGAATACCGATCGCATCATAGAGCTATCGCACACCGCATACCGCAATGGCGCGCAACTCATCGTTTTTCCCGAACTGACCATTTCCGGCTATCCGCCCGAAGACCTGATTTTGAAGGATCATTTTTGCGCCGATTGCGAAAAGGAGCTGCAGCGGCTTGGACGCAACCTGCCATCCGAAGCCTACGTCGTGGTGGGCTGTCCCATCAGCCGCGAGGGGACAAAGTACAATGCGGCCGACGTGTTTCGAGGCGGCCGCATCATCGGTGAATACCGTAAAATGCTGTTGCCCAATTATGGTGTGTTCGACGAAAAGCGACTCTTCGAACCGGGTGCGCAACCGTTGGTATTTGATATCGATGGGATACAGGCAGCCATCCATATCTGCGAAGATTCATGGAATGCCGATGGCCCGGCCGTGGCCTTGCTGGGAAACGAAGATATCGAATTGCTGATCAACCTTTCCGCCTCGCCCTACCACCGCGGTAAGCTAAACCACCGCATCGACGTTCTGTCCGAAACCACGCGCAAGCTCAAGGCCACAACCCTCTACTGCAACATGGTAGGCGGCCAGGACGAATTGGTGTTCGACGGCGCCAGCATGGTGTTCGCTCCCGACGGGTCGCGCATTGCGCGGGCCAAGCAGTTCCAGGAAGACATCCTGTACTATGATACGGAACATGGTGTGGTGGCTCCGCGCAAGGAAACGCCTCTGCCGGAGTTGGAAGAGGTGTACGAAGCCCTGAAGCTGGGACTGAAAGACTACGTCAACAAGATTGGTTTCAAGCGCGTCGTGGTGGCCCTCAGCGGCGGGATCGATTCGGCACTTGTGCTGGCCTTGGCGGTCGATGCATTGGGCAAGGAGCGCGTCGCCTCCATCACCATGCCGTCGCAGTACTCCTCCTCAGGCACATTGAACGATGCCTGCAAGATGGCCGAGATCCTCGGCATAGAATTCCATACCCTGCCGATTAAACCGCTTTACGAAGGATTCGACCAAACGCTGGCCGAAGTCTGGGGCAAAGATAAAAAGCCAGGATTGGCAGAAGAAAACCTGCAGGCACGTATCCGGGGCAATCTCATCATGGCGCTTTCCAACGAATATGGCTGGCTGGTGCTCACCACCGGCAACAAGAGCGAGATGGCCATGGGCTACTGCACCATCTACGGCGACATGGCCGGTGGCTTTGCCCTGATCAAGGATGTACCGAAGACGCTCGTGTTCGATCTGTGCCGCTGGCGCAACGAACAAAGTGTCGTCATTCCTCCCAGCATCATCGATCGTCCTCCGTCGGCCGAGCTGCGTCCCGACCAGAAAGACACCGACTCCCTCCCCCCCTACGAGGTGCTCGATCCCATCCTAATGGATTACGTTGAAAACGACATGGGCATCGACAGCTTGATTTCCAAGGGCTACGAGGAAGCGCTGGTTCGGCGTGTGGTTCATGCCGTGGAACTGAGCGAATACAAGCGTCGCCAATCACCACCCGGCGTTAAGATTACGCCCAAGTCATTCGACCGCGACCGGCGCATGCCGATTGTGAACAGGTATCGAAACTGAGGCGTGAGAACAGTCACGTGTACTAACCGGCACTTTTTACTTACAAATCCAGGAAGTTCTGGAGCAGTTTCTTGCCTTCGACGGTGAGAATGGATTCCGGGTGGAACTGCACACCATGCACCGGATGCTCCTTGTGCTGAACGCCCATGATTTCCCCTTCGGCTGTCCATGCTGTGATTTCGAGGCAGTCGGGAATAGATGAGCGCTCAATGATCAGAGAATGGTAGCGCGTGGCGTCGAACGGGCTCGGCAAGCCTTTGAAGACGCTCTTGCCTTCGTGGATCATCGGAGAGGTTTTTCCATGCATCAGGCGGTCGGCACGAACCACATTCCCGCCGTATACATCGCCGATCGACTGATGGCCAAGGCACACCCCGAACACCGGCAGGCGCGGGCCAAACTCGCGAATGATATCGCAGGAAACGCCAGCTTCCTTCGGGGTGCAGGGCCCTGGGCTTACTAGCACCTTTTCCGGTTTCAGCGCCACGGCTTCCTCAACCGTAATCTTATCGTTACGGAAGACGCGCATTTCCGCTCCCAGCTCGCCTAGGTACTGCACGAGGTTGAACGTGAACGAATCGTAGTTATCGATGACCAAAATCATTTTATTCTCCTGCCGTGCGGGCGGCGTGGTAATGCTTAGCCAAGGCCAGCGCCTTCATCATTCCGCGCGCCTTGTTGCGAGTTTCCTCGTATTCGTTGATCGGCACGGAGTCGGCCACGATGCCGGCACCTGCCTGAACGTAGGCCTTGCCTTTGTCGAGGATCACGGTGCGGATGGTGATGCATGAATCAAAGTTGCCGTTATAATTGAAGTAGCCCACCGCACCGGCATAGGGGCCGCGCTTGCTCTTTTCCAGCTCGGCTATGATTTCCATCGCCCGGATTTTCGGTGCACCGCTCACGGTACCGGCCGGGAAAGTCACCCGCATAACATCATATTCGTCATGGTCGTCGGACAGGTGTCCCGTTACATCGGAAACGATATGCATGACGTGGCTGTAGCGCTCGATCACCATCAGATCGGGAACCGTTACGCTCTTGAAATCGCACACCCGGCCAATGTCGTTGCGCCCCAGATCGACCAGCATGATGTGCTCGGCCCGTTCCTTGGGGTCATCCAGCAGATCCTTTTCCAAGGCCAGATCTTCCTCGACCGTTCTGCCGCGCGGACGTGTCCCTGCAATCGGGCGGACCTCCACCCGTTTGTCTTCGCAACGCACATGGATTTCCGGGGATGTGCCGACGATGGCGCTCCCGCCCATGTCCAGACAAAACATGTAGGGCGAGGGATTGATCGTGCGCAACGCCCGGTAAACATCCAGCGAGTCGGCCTCGTTATCAACCTCGAAACGCTGCGACAGCACAACCTGGATTACGTCGCCGGACCGGATGTATTCCTGCCCTTTCTCGACCATCGCCATGTATTCTTCCTTGGTCGTGTTCGAGCGGGGTTCCAGGGGCTCGGCATCGACATGCGCATCGATCATCACGCGCTTGACCGGCGTCTTTAAGGCCTCGGTCAATTCTTTGATCTGAGCTACGGCCCGGTCATAGGCTTCGTTCGGATCGCCGTCGACGTGGGCATTGGCCACCACCTTCATTCGATGGTGCACGCGGTCGAACACGATCAGACCGTCCGTCACCATGAAAACCATGTCCGGATTGCCGATTTCGTCGTTGGGAATGACCGGCACGCGCGGTTCGAACTGGGAAACCACATCATACCCAAGAAAACCGACTGCACCTCCGACAAACCGCGGCAGCGAAGGATCATCCATCACCGGCGTAAACTGCTTCATATGCTGCTTCAACGCATCTAGCGGATCGATATCCTCGATCACGACCGGGGCGTCGCCATTGGTGTTAATCTCCACCCGGCGGCCATAGGCACGGATAATGGTACGCGGTTTCCCTCCAATGAAAGAGTAGCGGCCAATTTTTTCGCCGCCTTCAACACTTTCGAGAAGGTAGGTGTGCGAAGCGTGCTCCCGCTGGCGCAAATAGGTCCGTACCCGTTCGTAGGCCGAAACGGGCGTTTCCTGATCCGCCAGGAGTTCCTCCCAAACGGGAATCAAATTTCCTTTTTTCGCCTGTTCCAGAAATGTTTGTCTATCGGGTAAAACGGCCATGGTTCTGTCTCTCGGTTAAAACAGAGGATGGTAGCTTTTAGGCATTGCTACGCAACCAAAAAAGTGACGAGTGAAACATGAGGTGTGCAATGGGAATCACGACTCACGTTTCAGGTTCTGTAAAATCTCCATGCTGATTTTCTGCATCTCCAGAACCCGCTCTTCGCTGTCAGCCTCGTTGTAGCACCGGAATTCCGGCGCGTTGCCGGAGGGGCGCATATGCAGGACTTCCGCCGATTCAAAGGTGACCCGCAGGCCATCGGTTAGGTCGATGGATGCCACCGGTCCAAAGACCTCGCCGAACATTGCATCGATCTCGGAGACATCGTCGAACCGGTCGAGGATTTTCCGGCTTTCTTCGGTCGGGAAGTTCTGTATCCGATCGCTGGCGGTGAACCGCTTCGGCAGATCGGCCAACAGTGCGGAAATGGATTTCTTTTCCTTAATGGAGAGCAGGATGATGCTCAACACCGGCAGGACCGCATCACGCGTAGGCAAAGGGCGTAGCTCCTTGTTTCCGATCGCAAAGTCGCTGTTGCTCAGGAAACCGCCATTGGCTTCGTAACCCACCACGCCCTTCTTTCCGGCAAACGAAGCGTCGATCATCGAGGCCACCACGAAGGGTGAGCCGATTTTCGTGCGGCGAACCTCCTTGAACCATCCACACTTTTCAACCGCTGAGTTGCAACTGACGGGCGTGCTGATGGAATCCGCACCCAGATATTTGGCCGCAAGAATGCCGGCCACGTCGCCGCGCAGCCACGTTCCGTTTTCATCGCTGATCAGTGGCCGATCGCTGTCGCCGTCGGTGGATATAATCGTATCAAAGCCGTTTTCCTTTACCCAATCGCGGGCTAGCGCCACATCTTCTGGCCGAATGGCCTCGGTATCCACCGGAATAAACGTGCTGGAAAAACCCAGCGGCGTCACATCCGCGCCCAGCCCAGAAAAGATTTCGATCAGCACATCGCGCCCGACGGCCGAGTGCTGGTAGATCCCGATCTTCTTGCCCTGCAGGCAGTCTTCGGGAAAGGTGCAGAGATACCGGTTTACATAGTTGATGCGCGCGTCGATATCCTCCTCTGGCAGGTCGAAGCAGGCGGAGCCAAAAATGGATTCATCAACCTTCACCAACTGTTTACGGATCTGCTCCTCGTCATATTTCAGGATTTCCCCGGTACACTTGTTAAACTTGATGCCGTTTCGATCGTCCGGAATGTGGCTGCCGGTCACCATGATGGACGGACAGGCATGCTCAATGCCATACAACCCAACGGCGGGCGATGGAATGAATCCGCAGTTGATTGGCGAATATCCCATATCGGATGCCGCCTTCGCCACGGCGCCCATGATCCTGCGTGTGCTGGGACGCAAATCTCCGGCAATCGCCACGGATTCGCCCCACTTCTTCAGTTCACCGCTCTCCTCCAGATATTGCAGGAATCCTTTGGTGTAGGTATAGCAGACCTGGTCGGTCATCTCGGCGGCCAGGCCACGCGCGCCGCTCGTACCGAACTTCACCCCGCTCTGCCGCATCAAGTCGTTGATCTTGATTTTCATGGATTCTCCAATGTAGACGAGGCTTCCAGCCTCGTTGGATTTGCAAAGCGCATTGATTCTTCCTAACGAAGCTGGAAGCTTCGTCTACATTCCTCTATTCATCGATATTCACTAGGTTGTTCGGATTTTCCAAATCGATCTTGCGGTAGTAGCAGTTACGCGGTTCGCCCTTCTGGTTCTTGGTGTGGCAGATACCACCGCGATTCGGGCGCACGACAAACAGCAGCGAGTTTTGTTCGCAGTTGACATAGGCTTCCAGCAACTCGAAGGTTTCACCGGAAGTCAGCCCCTTCACCCACAGCTCCTGACGCGAAGAACTCCAGAGCACCAGCATCTTGCGCATCAGCGATTCCTCGAAGGCGAGCTGGTTGATGTAGGCCACCAGAATGACCTCCTTCGTGTCGGCGTTCTGCACAGCCACGGGAATGATTCCCTTCGTGCCGGCCACGGCCTTTTCTAGCTTGTTCCAGTCCAGTGCGAGTTCCAATCCCTCTTCCAATTCCTTGCTCATTACCTCTCCTCGTATATTAAAAGGTCGGTACTATACGTAATCATTCCGCCCTTGCCAACCCGCAACCGCCCTTTGAGCAAGCTTCGGGACTATCGTGAATGGCATCCTGCTGAACGATTATTCCGGGCCATCCCGGACGGGTTCAAAATCCAGCGGGCTTTCCCGCTCCTTCAGGGTGCGGCTCTTGACCGTATGGGTATAGATCATGGTGGTTCGCAAATCGGCATGCCCCAGCATTTCCTGGATGGTACGAATGTCATAGTTGGCCTGCAACAGGTGACTCGCGAAGCTGTGGCGGAAGATGTGGGAAGTTACCCGCTTGCAGATGCCCGACTTCTGCTTGGCCAGACGCAACGACTCCTGCAACTGGCCTTCGTGGAGATGATGGCGCCGCAATTCCCCCGTCTCGGCCACAAGCGTCGGCCTTTTGGCAGGAAACACCCACTGCCATCCCAGCTCGACCGAAGCGTTTTTCCATTTCCGATCCATTCCTCCCGGCATGAAAGCCCCCGCATACCCCCGATCCAAATCCTTGCGAAGAAGCGTTTCCACGCGGCGCAGATGATCCTCCAGCTCCCCCCTGGCCACCTTCGGTAGCGGCAAAGTTCGGTCCTTCCGTCTCTTCCCGTCATGCACGGTTAAAAGGCCATCTGCCATATTGAGGCAATGCACCCGCAGGTTGAGGCACTCGAACAGCCGTAGCCCGCACCCATACATGAGCTTTACAGCCAGGTTATGCGGATACGGCAGATGCTTCATAATGCGATCCACCTCCGCCCGGGTCAGGACAACCGGGATATATTTCGTGCGTCTTGCACGCACCACCGAGTCCTTCAGGTCATACTCCGCCTTGAGCACATGGCGATAGAAAAACAACAGCGCATTGAATGCCTGGTTCTGCGTCGATGCGGCCACGTGTTTCACCACGGCAAGGTCGGT
This sequence comes from Pontiella sp., assembly GCA_050306215.1. Lineage (GTDB taxonomy): Bacteria > Verrucomicrobiota > Kiritimatiellia > Kiritimatiellales > Pontiellaceae > Pontiella. Next base: position 127,456 of record JBNLGU010000001.1, on the reverse strand, counting down.
CAGGAACCGGCGCGCGTCATCGCTATCCAGCTCTGCGGGATGCTTGAATCCGGAATACAGCATGAACTTGCGCGTCCATTGGCGGTAGGCCTGCAACGTCCTTTGCGAATAGTGGCGAAGAAGGATCTCGTTCGTCAACCGCTGCAGGTATTCCCTCCAAGCCGCTTGCCGGCCCGCCAACTCGGCACCAGGTTCGGCTATTCTTTCGAAACGAGCCACCATTTCAAGATAGACGCTCACGGCCGCAGCCGCCTGCCCCAGCCTTTCGTGCGACTGCTTTCTTGATGCCAGCTTCTGCATGAATGACGGAAGACTCGCTGGATCCCCAGGGAGGTAATTCCGCTTTTCGCAGAACCCCAGATAGCAATCCAACCACTTCAAATAGTCGGCCCGCTCCCTCTCGGACACCTTCTGCGCGGCTAGGATGCGGTTGAATTCAGCGACATGTTTGGACGGAAGGGTTTTCATGGGAAGAAGCGAAAAAGCAACCTTCACCGAACGGGAAGGTGTTGACTGGAACTCGGACTCCCGCCCATAAGGCGAGTGGTTTGGAATGCGACTTATTCGAGCATCGCATGAACAATTCAGGCTACAGCCGTACCTCTATGCCCTTTTCGCGCATGTATTCCTTCACTTCACGGATGGTGAACTCTCCAAAGTGGAAAATGGATGCGGCCAGCACGGCATCGGCTTTGCCTATGGTCACGGCTTCTACCAAATGGTCGAGTGTTCCTGCCCCGCCGGATGCGATGACCGGCACGTTGACGGCTTCTGAAATGGCCCGGGTCAGATCCAGATCGTAGCCATCCTTGGTTCCGTCGGCATCCATGCTGGTGAGCAGAATTTCCCCTGCCCCGCGCTGCGTGCCTTCGATGGCCCACTTGATCGCATCCAACTCGGTTGGGTTGCGGCCACCGTGGGTATAGACGCCCCACGTGCCGTCGCCTTTTCGGCGCGCATCGATCGCCAAAACGGTGCATTGGGAACCAAACATGTCGGAGCATTCGTTGAGAATACCGGGGTTGTTGATGGCCGCCGTGTTGAATGAAACCTTGTCTGCGCCGGCCTTGAGCATGCGGCGCACGTCGGCCGCCGTGCGGATACCGCCGCCGACCGTTAGCGGCATAAAGACCTGTTCGGCGCAGCGTCGGACAATATCAACCATGGTTTCGCGGGCATCACTCGACGCCGTAATGTCGAGAAAAGTCAGCTCGTCGGCACCTTGCTCCTCGTAGGCCTTGGCGCACTCCACCGGATCCCCCGCATCGCGCAGATCCACAAAATTCACGCCTTTCACGACGCGCCCACCCGTTACGTCCAGACAGGGTATGATTCGTTTAGCCAGCATTACACTTCCTTCTGAAAAATCGACAAAGCGGCATCATACACATTCTTCACCGGTATGCCACCCTTGGAGGCGCATTTCCTGCAATCCTCAACCTCGGGCGAGGCCGTCACAATCTCTCCGCACCACCGGCCAATTTTGATCCGAACCGTTCCGAACGGAGTCTCAACCGGAAGGAAACTGCGATCCAGGACCGTGCGATTCATTAAGCGCTCACGAACGCCAAACGTCGTCGATTCGCGAAAAACCAGATCCAACATCCTATTCCGATCAGACGGAAGGCACAGCACGGTCAACAGGATGCCCGGGCGTTGCTTCTTCATGAAAACCGGAACGGTGAAAACGTCAAGAGCACCGGAAGCCAGCAACCGGTCAAACAGGCACCCGACCAGTTCCGGGGTTGTATCGTCTAGGTTGCACTCCAATACGAGACATTCGTCAGCGGCTTGATCTTCCGCCACTTCGTAGAGAGTCGCGCGGAGCAGGTTGGGCCGAAGGCGGAGCTTACGATGCCCAAAACTGTAGGCTGTTTTTATGGCTTGGCCTCCAATTGGCGGAGCATCGGCTGTACGCCAGGCGGACAACAGGGCGGCGCCGGTCGGTGTCACCAGCTCGAACGGTTCGTCGATCGGTTCCGTCGGGAACCCTTGGAGCATGCGTAGCGTGGCGGGTGCGGGATTCGGATAGGTGCCATGCGCGCATTCGATCGTGCCATGCCCCTGCGGAAGGCTTCGGATTGAAACCCCGTCTACCCCCAGTTTGTGCAAGGCCAGACAGCAGCCGACGATGTCGATAATCGAATCCATCGCACCGACTTCATGGAAATGGATCTTCTCTATATCGATGTTGTGGATCGCCGCCTCCGCTTCGCCAATGCGTTGAAACACAGCCGAAGCGTTGGCTTTTACGGGATCCGGCAGGTCGCTGGCTGCAATCAACTTGAGAATGGTACTCAAGTGGCGTCCGTGGTGATGATCCTGTTCGCCATGATGATGCGGATGATGACGGTGTTCATGCACAACCACCTTGGCACGCACGCCGCTCATGCCCTGTTCGACCACCTCATCGACGATGATCTCGAACGGATCGACCTTGAGCGACTTGAGCTCTTCGCTCAGCTCTTCGACCGGCACGCCCAATCCAATCAGCGCACCGAGAATCATGTCCCCGCTCGCACCACCGATGCTCTCAAAATGAAGGATTCGATTGTTCATAACGCGCGGAAGCATGGCAGGTTTACAGCTACGCGCCAAGATCAACCTATCTGAGGATGACCACAGAACGAATTGCATTGTTTTTTGAAATATGGTTCCATTCACTATCAATGGAGAATTTCATGCAACATAGTCGACTGATCATATGCGCTTTTTCCCTGATGCTTGCCGGAGCATACGCAGGAGATTTTGAAAACGGCGATTTTTCCAGAGGTAAGAAATACTGGAAGATCACCAGCAAAAATATTTCCGTTACGGAAAATGAGCAGAAATGCTTGAAAGTCGTTCTCGACGAGGAAGACGTTCTGCAGTTCCGACAACACTTCAAAGTGGACCGAAAATCAAAGAAAATAACCATTTGCTACAAAGTCAAGGCCAGTGACGATTTCATGCCAACCGACACGTCCAAACCGGGGTTCGGGTTGTGGTTCCTCGAGGACAACAATACCCGATGGATCAACAGCCCGCAGCTGTTGCAAGCCGGGAAATGGACAGATCAAAAATCCGTGCATGATATTCATGATGAAGTCCGAGAAGTCTCTTTGGAAATTTTCATAGATCCCGGCAAAGGAACCTTGTATTTCGATGATTTTACCGTAGAGGTCGAATAGTTCCCGCTCACTAGACAAAGGATCTAGAATTACGCGAATTTAACCAGTCCGGCTTCGCGCAGACTGAGAAAATCGGTATCGGCATGGTGGCGGCGATGGCCAAGGACGATGTGGTCGAGCACCTTGATGCCCATGACTTCCCCCGCCCCGATAAGCTGTTTGGTGACCTTGATGTCTTCGGCGGACGGCGTGGGATCGCCGGAAGGATGGTTGTGGGCGAGGATGACGGCGGCACAGGAATGCTGCAACGCCCGTTTGAACAGTTCGCGCGGATGGACCAGACTGCTGTTGAGCGTCCCTTCGCTGATTTGCTGGGGTTCGCCGATCAGACGGTTTTTCGTATCGAGCATCAACGCCCAGAAGACTTCATGCTGCAGGATACGGGCGCGTTCACGCAGAACGGCGGCGGCTTGCTCCGGCGTGGTGACCATTGGATTTTCACCCACGCTTTCGCGGGTCAGCCGCTGGGCCAGCTCCATCGCGGCCTTGATCATCTGCGCCTTGACGGGCCCGATGCTGTCGATGGTTTGCAGATCCTTCACCGAAGCACGGGCCAAAGCCGTCAGCGAACCGAAGGAGGAAAGCAAACGTTGCGAAACCTCGACTACGTTTATTCCGGTTGAACCTGTCCGCAAAATGAGCGCCAGCAAAACCGCATCGGATACATTCTCGGCTCCTACGCGTTCGAACTCCTCGCGCGGACGGAGCTTGGCCGGCATGTCGCAGACCCGAAGCGAGGTCGGCTTGACCTCATACCCGACAACCTGACCTTTTTCAAATAACGACATACTTAACAAGTACTTCACCCCAAAGAAAAGGTCACGCCATTACTTGTTTCTATTTGCCGGTTGAACCAAAACCGCCGGCACCGCGCGTGGTTTCCGAGAGTTCGTCCACCATTTCATAGTATATCGGGGAGCAGTCGCAGGCGACGATCTGGAAGAGGCGCTGGCCCTTTTCGGCGGTGTAGGAGAAATCCTTGATGTTGTCGCACATGGCCATAAGCTCCCCACGATAGCCGCCGTCGATCAGACCAATCGAATTGGCCAGGCGCAACGGCGTTTTGGAAATGCTGGAGCGTGGCATCAGGAAATAGGCACGGCTATCTTCCGGCTCGCAGGCAATGCCCAGCTTGATCGGCTTGGTCTCGCCGGGTTCGATGGTCACATCCTCGAGCACATACAGATCCAGTCCGGCATCGCCTTCGTGAAAATGGCCATGATCGGCATAGATTTCGCGGGCGGTTTCGTTCAAGGGCTTGATTTTAAGATGCATGTTCGGTTCCTTTTCAAATAGTTGGATTCAAGTCATCAACATAAACAAAACAGCAGGAGCGGCAATGTTAAATCCGCTTCAATCTCATGAGGAAACGCGCAGTCCGAACCATCGAATCCTCTCTTCTTTTCGTATTTATTCGGGGCAGGCAATGCCATAATCTGTGGCAGATTATAAACGCCGACAAAGAACGACACCATATCATCAGGTATACCATGAGCATACATGACGCATCCGAAACGATGAACACAGCCTGCAACGCCGTATCCGTTTGCAACGTTACCAAATCCTTCGGCCCGAAGGTTGCATTGAACAATGTATCGTTCGACATTCCACCGGGCCAGCTTTGCGGTCTTCTGGGTCCCAACGGTGCAGGTAAAACCACGTTGTTCCGTCTGTTGATGGGCATTCTGAAGGCTACGGCGGGAACACTCCTCATCGACGGAAAGGATGCCTTCGAACAGCGGGTGGAAACAAAATCGCTGGTTGGGTTCCTGCCCGATGAACCGGTGTTCTATTCCTATCTCTCCGGCCGCGAGATCCTCAAGCTCAGTGCCTCCATGCATGGTCTGGATGCCTCGAGAACGCTGACTCAAATGATGCCCTTGATCGACCGCCTCCATTTGACCGACGACATCCACAACTATGCGGAGGAATATTCGCGTGGGATGAAGAAGAAACTGGGATTGTTGATCGCCCTGCTGCACCGGCCGAAACTGTTGATTCTCGATGAACCGACCAACGGACTGGATGTGGAATCCACCCACCTGTTCTACGAGCTGATGCGCGAGGAAGCCGCACACGGGACCACCATCTTGTTTTCAACCCATCTGATGGATCAGGTTTCCCGGCTCTGCACCCATGGCATCATTATCAACGAAGGTGAAATCATAGCCCGGGGATCGCTCGACGAACTGCGCAGTCGCTTTGATGAAACCGCATCCCTGGAAGAGATTTTTCTGGAACTGACCGCCCGAACATTCCGATGACCGCCCATAACAAACGTCCGAATACCCCGACCTTTCTTCAAACGGTGCGCATTCTCCTGCGTGCGGCGCGGAGCCGCGCCGAAGGCCGCAAGAAAAGGCAGCGGAAACTGCTCCGGCATCGCACCGGTTCCGACACGGATTCACTGGCTGCGCTCGGCTATTTTTTTGCCGTCATCGGCATGTGCTTTTTACATGGGTTTGCAGCCTTCTGCATCGATGCCGCCGTCAAGGAAGCAGCACGGTTTTCGCAGGAGAAAACAGGCCACATCATGGTCAGCAGTTCTTTCTACAGTCGACTCGATGATTATCGGAACGCGGAACCCGGGCCGAATCGACAACGTGCGCTGGCACGGCTCGAATCCAATTGCCATTACGAAGCCCAGCGCCGCACGGAACGACGCGGAGGCGACACCAAGGCCTATGAGCAACTGCTTCTTAAGACCGTGCAGGAAGGCCGGATTGAGGCATTCATTTCGGAAGACAGCTCCGATGCCGGTCTCGGGCATTTAAAGGCGGCCGGCCCCCTGGCCGGTCTGATTGGATCCTCGCTCCTGGTATGGTGGCTGATCATGCTGACCTTCCAGGGCGAGGGATTGGAACTGGATATCCAACGCCGTCGACACCCGATGTGGGAATGGCTGCTTAGTCATCCCGTCCATCCCGGTGCGGTTTTCCTGGCGGAGATGCTTTCGCCGATTGCGGCCAACCCCGCCTATCTGGCGGCCCCGGTCTTCCCCGCCATCCTGTTTGGCATGACCTACGAACCGGCCATCGGCCTCCTCGCCCTGTTTGTGGTCGGCATTCCCCTGACGATCGGCGCGGCCGCTCTGGGAAAAGCCATTGAAATAGGCGTTATGCTGCGCTATTCCCCGCTCAAGCGCGGAGCCATTATCGGCATCATGGGCTGGCTCGGCTATGCGGCCATGATCTCCTTCATCTTTGGATTCTATGTCATTCCCCGACTGATGCCGGTCGCGGGCGACGCGCTCTATCCGCTGGCGAACGCGATCCCAAGCGGCTTGCTGGACTGGCTTACCGGCACCCGGATGGATGGCAGCCATTCCCTGCTGGCCGGAATGGGCGTCTGCTGGCTAACCTCCGCCGGCATGATCGGGACCGGCGTGGGAATCAGCGTTTGGGGAACCAGGCGGGGCATTGCCGGCCATGCCGAATCGCCGCCCAGATCACGCAAAAACAACCGTGAATCCAAACTTTTTTCGGCCCTCTTCAAGGAACCGCTCTACCGCAAGGAGCTGCTCTGGTTTACCCGAGATCGAAGCGCCATCATCCAGACCATCCTGATTCCAATCACCATCGCCAGCGTCCAGCTGATCAACCTGCGCCACATCGTCGAGCATTTTGACGCTTCCTGGCACAACCTTGCAGGAGCTGCCGTGCTACTGGGCACCTACCTGCTTTGGATTCTCGGTCCCCGTTCCCTGGCCTCCGAAGGCCCAGCCTTATGGATCGCGCAGACCTGGCCCCGCGGCATGGAAGATCTCATGAAAGCCAAGGCCAAACTCTGGTTCCTTCTGGCCTCCGTTGTCGTGTTTCCAATTCTATGCTTTGTTGCCCTTCGATATCCATTCGCCTGGTGGAAGGTTGGATTGATCTCCATCGCCTGGGTCGGCTTTGGCCGCAGCCTGGCGGAGAAATCGGTCACGTTGGTGACGGTTGCATCCTCCTCTGGCGAAGCGGAACCCATTCCCAAGGGCCGCCGCATGGCCGCAGCACTCGGCATGCTCACCTTTTCGATCGGGATCCTGACGCAACAATGGCAGCTGGTCTGCATCGGCGTCGTCTACTCCTGGATTACGGCCGCCGCCATGTGGCAAAACTTCCGTGCACGCCTGCCCTATCTGTTTGATCCCTGGTCGGAAAAGATTCCGCCGCCTCCCACGGTCATGCATGCCATGATCTCCATTGGCATACTCATTGAACTCGGGGCCGTTATCACGGGCCTTCTCGCGGCCTTCTCCGGACCGCAGAATATGGCCATCACCCAACCGATCGCCTACGCCCTGACCGCCGGCATGGTCTCCATCTTTACGAGCAAATTCCTGAGCGTTCGAGGCTTGCCGCCGAGTCAGGTTTGGTCGTGGCAGGACGCCTCAACCGGCCTTCCGTGGCGTACACGCCTTTTTCCGCATTGCGGAACAAGCAATCGGCGGATCGTAAGAAACCTGCTGGCAGGAGCCTTGGTCGGCGCAGTACTGGCGTTGTTCGCCCATGGGTACATCCTCATTCTCGCCCATTTTGAACCGTTTGGAGAGATGATCCGCACCACCACGGACCGGCTCAACAGTATTCCGGGCATGCGCCTTGCCTACTATGTCATGGCGGTTTTCATGGCCCCTTTCGCTGAAGAATACCTGTTCCGGGGTTTGCTCTACCGGGCCCTCGACCGGGAATGGGGCGGATGGAAGGCCATGGTGGGCAGTGCGGCCTTCTTTGCCATCTACCATCCACCTATGGCGTGGCTGCCGGTCGGACTGCTGGGCTTGATCAACGCCTATCTCTTCAAATCAACCGGACGCCTCACGCCCGCCATCGTGCTGCACATGGTCTACAACGCCGTGGTGCTGACCCTTCAACTTGGATTGTAAAAACCATAGGGTATCGTGGTGGTCTGGAGTTGTGAAAACAGACCAGCCATAGTACGTTCGGGCCTCAAACGACAAGGAGTAGAGGAATGTTGAAGTTGGCCATATTTGGATCGGGCTCGGGAACAAACTGCAAGGCGATCATCGATGCCATTGAAGCGGGCACGTTGGACGCGGAGATCAAATGCGTGCTTTCGGACGTGGAGGATGCCTTCATTCTCGAACGCGCCCGCAAGCATGGTATTCCTGCGATCTGGTTCGATTGCGCACCGTTCAAGACCAAACTCGATGGCGAAGGGGAACAAAAGGTCCTGCATATTCTCGAAGAACACGGCGTCGACTTTATCGCGCTGGCGGGTTTCATGCGGATCGTGAAAGACGGATTGCTCAATGCCTATGCCGGACGCATCATTAACATCCATCCATCCCTGTTGCCCAGCTTTCCCGGTCTGGATGGCGGCAAGCAGGCCTTTGACTACGGCGTCAAATTTACGGGGTGTACCGTTCATTTCGTGGATGCCGGCGTCGATACCGGTGCCATCATCAACCAGAAATGCGTGGCCATCGAGGATTCCGATACACTCGATTCCCTGATGACCAAGATCCATGCTCAGGAACACATCGCCTATCCCGAGGCGCTTCAATGGATTTCCAAGGGTCGTATCCGTTTCGATGGAAGAAGGACCAGACTGGAAGCCTGAATGATGGAACTGGAATTCTTTCACGTCGATGCGTTCGCTGAAACCGTATTTGAAGGCAACCCGGCCGCCGTGTATCCACTGGAAACCTGGTTGCCCGATGACACGCTCCAGTCCATTGCAACGGAGCACAACCTCTCTGAAACCGTGTTTTTCGTGCCGACCAGCGAAGGATATCACATCCGTTGGTTCACCCCCGTCACGGAGGTCTCGTTGTGCGGCCACGCCACTTTGGCCTGTGCCCATGTGATTTTCAGCATCCTTGAATTGGAAGGTGTGAAGATCAGCTTTTCTTCGCTAAGCGGCCCGCTGGCGGTAAATCGAGAAGACCACCTGCTTACTCTCGACTTTCCAGCCGTCATCGGCGAATGCGCCGAAGCACCTGCCGGACTGGTTGAGGGGCTTGGCTTAAATCCCGTTGAGATATTCCGTTGCGACGACTACGTTGTGGTCCTCAAAAGCGAGGCGGAAGTGGCCAACCTGAAACCCAACCTGCGGGAACTCGCCAAGGTCGAGTGCCGGGGCATTTGTGTGACCGCGCCTGGAGAAACCCTCGATTTTGTCAGCCGTTTTTTTGCACCCCGCTTCGGAATCGACGAAGATCCGGTCACTGGTTCAGCCCATTGCGCCCTCGCGCCCTACTGGAGCAAGCGATTGGGGAAAACGGAACTGACGGCTCGCCAGCTATCGGCGCGTAGCGGCTCGTTGAAGTGCAGGGTCGAGGGCGATCGGGTTTTCATTTCCGGAAAGGCCATCACCTACTCTCAAGGGAGAGCCTTCCTATGACACAACGGCCAGTAGACCAGGAGATCGCATGATGGATCAACCTTTGCGTTTGGGCTGGCGGGAATGGTGCGCGCTGCCGGACCTGGGGATCCCGGCCATCAAGGCCAAGGTGGATACCGGGGCAAAAACCTCCTCACTCCACGCCTTCAAGGTAGAACCTTTCACAGAAAACGGCGCCGGCTATGTGCGATTCTGGATGCATCCGCTGCAACGCAACGAGGCCCTTGTGCGCGAGTGCGTGGCCCTCATCAAGGACGAGCGGATGGTGAGCGATTCCGGGGGCCATAAAGAAATGCGCTATATCATTGAAACACAGGTCCGGATTGGAGATAAGCTCTGGCCAATCGAAGTCTCGCTGACCAACCGGGACACCATGCGCTTCCGCATGCTGCTTGGCCGCAGGGCCATGCTGGACAATGTCGCCGTCTACCCGGCCGCGTCCTACATCAATGGCCGGATCCGGGCCAAGCGACTCTACGGACTGATTTGATATTGGAGAACTTAATGAAGATCGCAATTTTATCGCGAAACCCGAAGCTCTACTCGACCCGCCGTTTACAGGAGGCGGCCGAGGAGCACGGACACCATGTGCAGATTATCGATGTGCTGCGAGCCTACATGAACATTGCAACACACAAACCGACGATCCACTACAAGGGGGAACCGCTCGAAGGTTTCGACGCGGTCATCCCGCGTATCGGCGCATCGGTCACCTTCTACGGAGCAGCCGTGTTGCGCCAGTTTGAAATGATGGGTGTCTATCCGCTCAATGAATCGGTCGCGATCACGCGTTCGCGCGACAAACTGCGTTCGCTGCAGCTACTCTCGCGCAAAGGCATTGGCCTGCCCATAACCGGATTTGCCCGCAAACCGGACGACATCAAAGATGTGATCAGAATGGTTGGCGGCGCACCGCTGGTGGTCAAGCTGCTGGAAGGCACGCAAGGCATTGGCGTGGTGCTGGCAGAAACCCAGAAGGCCGCCGAAAGCGTGATCGAAGGCTTCATGGGTGTGAAGGCCAACATTCTGGTGCAGGAATACATCAAGGAGGCCAAGGGCGCGGATATCCGTTGCTTCGTCGTTGGCGGCAAAGTGGTGGCCTCAATGCAGCGTCAGGCCGCTCCCGGCGAATTCCGCTCCAACCTCCACCGGGGCGGAAAGGCGTCGTTGATCAAAATCACGCCCGAAGAACGCTCCACCGCCGTGCGCGCCGCCAAGATCATGGGGCTCAACGTGGCCGGGGTGGACCTGCTCCGCTCCAACCATGGACCGGTTGTCATGGAGGTCAATTCCAGCCCAGGACTCGAAGGAATCGAGACCGCCACGGGCAAGGATATAGCCGGACAGATCATCGACTACATCGAGAAGAACGCAAAGAGCGGCAACACGAAGACCAAGGGTCAAGGCTAATGCAGCCGCCTCTGACCATTGGCGACCAATCGGTAGCCGCGGGAACACAGAAAACCATCCACCTGCCGCTTCCCTACTTCTATACCCACTCCCCGACCACCATGCCGATCCATATTGTGCACGGGAAGCAAAGCGGACCGGTATTGCTGGTGACCTCCGCGCTCCATGGCGATGAACTCAACGGCATTGAAATCATACGGCGCCTGCGGGGCAACAAGGCGCTCAACCGAATCAAGGGAACGCTGATTCTGATTCCGGTGGTGAACGTGTTCGGTTTCGTCGGCCAGTCCCGCTATCTGCCGGACCGCCGCGATCTGAACCGTTCGTTCCCGGGATCGCCGAAGGGATCAATGGCCGCGCGGTTGGCCAACTTGATGGTGACCGATATCCTACCCTCCTGCACGCATATGATCGATTTGCACACCGGCGCAATCGGACGCGAAAACCTGCCTCAGATCCGTGGTTGCTTCAACATGGGCGGAATTCTTTCCGATATGGCCAAGGCCTTCAATGCGCCTGTTCTCCTGGACCTGGGATTGCGACCGGGCACCTTCCGCGAGACGGCGCACAAGCTGGGCATTCCCAGCTTGGTTTACGAAGCCGGCGAAGCCCTGCGCTTCAATGAGGTTTCCATCCGGGCCGGTGTTTCAGGGATTCTCAACGTCATGTCGCACCTCGGCATGATCCGGAAACGAGCATCGCATAAGGATCACCACCCGCTCATTGCCAAAAGTACCCAATGGACGCGTGCACCGCAAAGCGGCGTGACACGCTCCCTTGTTCGCCTCGGAGAACGGGTAACCGAAGGACAGACCCTGGCCTTCATCAGCGATCCATTCGGCGAACACGAAGAAGCGATCACCAGCACGGCGGCAGGCATCGTGATTGGGCGCACCCGACTTCCGCTGGTCCATGAAGGCGAAGCGGTCTTTCATATCGCAAGATTCGACCAGCCGTCCGAAGCCTTGGAAAGCATCGAAAGCTTCCAGGACGCGTTCGATCCCGTCAGCGGTACGGCGGATAGCGAAGAGCCCCCGCTGGTATAACCGCCCACTACGGCTCCGGTCGACGAATGCTTCTTTCTTGGCAACACCCCGGTCTTCTTTTACGTTGGGCTTTTCAACTGCAGGAATAGCAAGGGACGAAGCAAATGGCTCAGGAAAAATGGGGATCGAAAATCGGCGTCATTCTTGCCGTGACGGGTAGCGCTGTAGGCCTCGGAAACTTCCTTCGCTTCCCGGGGGTGGCCTGCGCGAATGGTGGCGGTGCATTCATGATCCCCTACATCATTGCTTTCCTTCTGCTGGGGCTGCCCATTGCTTGGGTCGAATGGGCTATGGGCCGCTACGGTGGACGCAAGGGATTCTCATCCGCACCGGGTATTTTTCGCGTGCTCACCGGGAAAAACCGCTACGCCCAGATCGGAACCCTGGCGGTCATCATCCCAGTCATCATCTACATGTACTATGTGTCGATCGAGGCATGGTGCCTCGGGTATGCCTGGAAGTACTGGACCGGGGGGATGGACCGCGTGGTGGCCGAAGCCCAGTACCAGGTGGCCGCCGAGCAAACACCCGCTGACACACCGGAAGCTGAACGTCAAAACCGCGCAGAGCAAACCGAAGCCGGTGTTAATGCCACCAAAAACTATCTGCTTCAGTTTGCCGGGGTCGTCCCGGAATCCGAGGCCCAGGCGAGCGGGAATTTCCGCATCCTCCGCCAGTTTCGCGACGGGACCATGCCCTTTTTGATATTCTGCTTTGCGATCAATTTTATTTTGATCTACCGAGGCATCAACCGGGGCATAGAATGGTTTTGCCGATGGGCGATGCCCGCGTTGGTGATTTGCGCATTGATTATTCTGGTGCGCGTGCTGACCTTAGGCACACCGAATCCGCAGATGCCGGACGCATCGATCCAGAACGGTCTCGGCTTCATGTGGAATCCGGTCGGCCATAACCTGCGCAACGGACAACTCGTCGAGGTCGGTTTCCTTGAGGCGCTTGCCAATCCGCAAACCTGGTTGGCCGCGGCAGGACAGATCTTCTTTTCGCTCTCCGTTGGTTTCGGCGTGATCCTTACCTATGCCTCCTACACCAAGGAAAACGACGACATCGCCCTCAGCTCCCTATCGGCCGCCTCCGGCAACGGATTTTTCGAGGTCGCGCTGGGCGGCATGATCGTTATTCCGGCCGCATTCATTTTCCTGGGGCCGGAAACCATCATTTCCGCCGGCGAAAAAGCGAGCTCGCTCTCCCTTGGATTTTTTGCGTTGCCCGGTGTGTTTGAACACATGCCGGCCGGCCACTTTTTCGGGGGACTGTTTTTTTTCCTGCTGTTCATCGCCGCCATCACATCATCGCTTTCAATGCTGCAGCCGGCCATCGCCTTTTTGGAAGAGGGTCTTGGGCTCGGCCGCCATGCGGCCGTGACCCTGCTTGGATTCGTCACGGCCACGGGAGCCCTCTTCGTATCGCTGATGAGCGATGGCTTGGTGGTGCTCGACCACATGGATTTCTGGACGGCCAACTTCTGCATCTTCCTGCTGGCCACGATCGAAGTGGTCTTTTTCGCGTGGGTGGTGGGGCTGGACCGCGGACTGGGCGAGCTGGCGCGCGGAGCGGAAATCCGACTCCCCAAGGCCCTTCCCTTCGTACTTAAATACGTCACACCCACCTTCCTGCTGTTGATTTTCGGAAGCTGGCTGAGTCGGGAAGTGTTTTCAAACGGCCCCTACATCAAGGCCTTGAAGGAAGATCCGATGGTGCAGCTCACGCTGGCATTCATTGCCGGCAATTTTATTTTCTTCGCGATCCTGGTGCACATTGCCGTGCAGCGATGGAAGAAAAAAGATACGGGCGAGGAGGTGTCGATATGACGGCCGCAGGATGGATCATCATGGTTTCGAGTGTCTTCGGCGTGACGGGACTGTTCGTCTGGTGCATCTTCAAGGTGCTTAGCCTTCCGGGCGCCACGGAGCATCTGCATGCCCAAACAGACATCGATCCGCACGATCAGGAATGACTTGGTTCCCGGAGGTGCTAGTTGCGGTGCCGGAAGGAGATACGTCCCTTGCTCAGGTCGTACGGACTGATTTCAACGGTCACGCGGTCGCCTACGGCAATCCGGATAAAATGCTTGCGCATCTTGCCCGAAATGTGTGCCAGAATCTCATGCCCGTTTTCCAACTCAACACGGTACATCGTGGCAGGCAACACCTGCTTAACGACACCTTCTGCTTCAATTACGTCTTCTTTTGCCATAAACATGCTCCTCCAAAAATTCAAGAAAGGAGCATGCTACACGGTTGCTAGGGCTTTGCAACCCTAACCATGTGTGCTTTTAGCGGGACGTCAACGCATTGCGCTTCTCGATCAACTGGTCCACGATCGTGGGATCGGCCAAGGTCGAAATGTCGCCTAGGTTGTCGGTTTCACGACTCGCGATCTTGCGCAGGATGCGGCGCATAATTTTGCCCGAACGCGTTTTCGGAAGCCCGGGTGCAATCAGAATCTGGTCCGGCACGGCTATCGGTCCAATATGCGTCCGGACCTCGTTGCGCAGTTCCCCAATCAGCTCGGCATCGGCATCGAAACCTTCCTTGACGATCACGTAGGCAAAGATGCCCTGCCCCTTGATTTCGTGCGGGAAGCCCACCACGGCGGCCTCGGCGCATCCTGGATGGCTAACCAACGCGCTTTCCACTTCGGCCGTGCCCATGCGGTGGCCGGAAACATTGATCACGTCGTCCACGCGGCCCGTAATCCAGTAGTAGCCATCTTCGTCCCGGCGGCATCCATCGCCGGTCAGGTAGTAGCCGGGGAACGGATCCAGATAGGTTTGGGCAAAGCGCTCGTGATCGCCTTGGATGGTCCGCGCCATGGATGGCCATGGGCTCCGGATGGCCAGCAAACCGGACACTCCGTTGCCTTTGATTTCATGGCCTTTGTCATCGAGTAAAACCGGTTCGATTCCGAAAAACGGGAATGAGGCCGACCCCGGCTTGGTGGGTGTTGCGCCGGGTAGCGGCGTGATCATGATGCCGCCGGTCTCCGTCTGCCACCACGTATCGACAATGTTGCATCGCTTTTCGCCCACTACATTGTAGTACCATTGCCAGCTTTCCGGATTGATGGGTTCGCCCACCGTACCAAGCACGCGCAAGCTCGAGCGGTCGTATTTCTTCACAAACTCATCCCCCAGACGCGCAATCGCCCGGATGGCCGTGGGTGCGGTGTAGAACTGGGTAATTTTGAGCCGTTCCACCATGTCCCAGTAGCGGCCCGCATCGGGATAGGTGGGAATGGACTCGAACATGACGGTGGTGGCCCCGTTGGCCAAGGGACCGTACACCACATAGCTATGCCCGGTGATCCAGCCAATATCCGCTACGCACGCAAAGATATCGTCCTCGCGGTAATCGAATACGTAGCGGTGGGTCATCATGGTATACAGCAAATAGCCGGCGCTGGTATGCGCAATCCCCTTGGGCTTGCCGGTGGAACCCGAGGTATAGAGCAGGAATAGCGTGTCTTCGCTGTCCATGTGCTCAACCGGACAATACGGCCGTTCACTGCGCATGGCCTCCCCGAGATCGATATCGCGCGGCTCGTAGAAAGGCACCTTGTTTCCGGTGTGGCGAACCATGAAAACATGTTCAACCGTCGGACAAGCCATTACCGCTTCGTCCACCGGCCTCTTCAGCGGTATGATCTTCCGGCCACGACGGCCTTCGTCCGCCGTGATCACCGCCTTGCAACGCGCATCCTGAATGCGATCGCGCAGGGCTTCGGCACTGAATCCGGCAAAGACCACGCTGTGGACGGCACCGATCCGCGCGCAGGCCAGCATGGCAAAGGCCGCTTCCGGAATCATGGGCATATAGATCGCCACGCGGTCCCCTTTGCGGATGCCGTTATGGCGCAATACGTTGGCGAGTCGACAGACCTCGCGCTGCAGCTCGCGGTAGGTGATGCGCCGCACATCGCCCGGCTCGTCGCCTTCCCAGATGATGGCGACTTTTTCGCTGCGCTTGGCGAGATGCCGGTCGACGCAGTTGTAGCTCACATTCAGCTTCCCTCCGAGAAACCACGCGGACATGGAATTGGAAAAATCGCAGTCGCTGACCTGCCTGAACTGGTGGAACCAGTCGATCTGCTCCTCGGCCTGTCTGGCCCAAAAAGCGTCCGGATCGGCAATGCTTTCCGCATACATTCTACGATAGCTCTCTAGGTCCGGAAAGTAGGCGCTGTCGCTTACGTTCGCCGGTGGATTGAAAACCTGCATATCATTAACCAGTTCAGCCATTATACATCTCCGTTATTAAATCCAATTAAACATTATAATCATTCTCATGTATCATGCAATCCACAATTTTGGCTAAAGGGATTTCTGAAGGGCGAATAAAAAAGGGACACCCTTCGGTGCCCCTATTACCACACAATGCAACCGGAATGCCTAGGCGGCTTCACCGCGCAACGGAATGCTGCGCTTGTATAGGTTAATATAGCGCTGAATGCGGATGGCCAGATCTTTCTGCTTGTTGGCCTTGGCCACCTTCAAGGCCTTCTTGGCCCAATCCGAGGCCTCGGTAAAATGTTGCAGTTCGGCGTAGGCGGCGCTGATGAGCACCAGCGTAAGCCCGTCGTTCTGCCCGGTAATATCCAGCAGCTTCTGGGCATATTCGAGAGCTTCATGCCCGTTGCGTTCGTCCGGGTTTTCAT
Source organism: Pontiella sp. (assembly GCA_050306215.1). Lineage (GTDB taxonomy): Bacteria > Verrucomicrobiota > Kiritimatiellia > Kiritimatiellales > Pontiellaceae > Pontiella. Next base: position 110,802 of record JBNLGU010000001.1, on the reverse strand, counting down.
CGGTGGCTAGGATCAAAATCAATTCACGTAGTGCAGCGGTATCGCGCGGATTTACATGTAGTTTCTTGCGGGCGCGATCGCTCTTGGATTCATCCTCTACCGCTTCAATGTTGAAATCAACATCATCGAGCGCGGTGTGGTTGAGATCGAGCTCGATGTCTTCTTCCTTGAATTTCTTTTGGAGGAAGGGTTTGTCGATGGCATTAGCGTAGGCCTCTTCCGGGGTAATGATGCCCCGTTTCACCAAACTCAGCAGGTCGTCGGCAAACGTACACATGCCGACATTGCGGCCGGTTTGCATCAGGGATGGAATCTGGTGGGTCTTGCCTTCGCGAATGTTGGCCGCCACGGCCGGCGTTACCACGAGAATTTCGGCCGAAGCAATACGCCCGCCACCGATCCGCTTGCAGAGCGTTTGGGCAATAACGCCCTTGAGCGCGTCCGCCAGCATGGTGCGTATCTGGTTCTGGCGGTCGGCGGGAAACTTGTCGATCACGCGGTCGACGGTCGTGGCCGCTGTATTCGTGTGAAGCGTTCCAAAAACCAAATGGCCGGTTTCGGCGGTTTCAATGGCGATTTCCATCGTTTCCAAGTCGCGCATTTCCCCCACGAGCACGATGTCGGGGTCTTCGCGCAAGGCCGCACGAAGCGCGTTGGCAAAACTCTTGGTGTGTACATGAACTTCACGCTGGTTTACCAGGCACCCCATCGAGCGGTGCTTGAATTCCACCGGGTCCTCGATGGTAATCAAATGCTGGCGACGCGTACGGTTGATCAAATCCACCATGGCGGCCAAAGTCGTCGACTTGCCGCTGCCGGTCGGCCCCGTCACGATGACCAGGCCCTTGTTCAGGAAGCAGAACGAACGGATGCCCTCCGGGATATTCAGTTCCTCGAAGGTCGGGATCCGGGAGGGAATCTGGCGCATAACGCACCCTATCCCCTCGTGGTCGATAAACAGGTTTACACGGAAACGGGCTGAACCGGGAAGCTCATAGGCAAAGTCGGTATCCCAATGCTCTTCCAGCTCCTTGATGTTCCGGTCGGGCGTGAATTCATACAGCAAGTCGCGCAATTCTTCATCGGTTAGCTTTTCCGTTCCCCGTTGGAACTGCATTTCGCCATCGATGCGAAAACACGGTTGGTGATTCGTGGATAGATGGATATCACTGGCACCTTTTTCAAGCATCTGTTCAAGCAGCTGATCGATCTTCTTCATAAATGTCCCCAATTCATAGAACGATCTAAGCAACTATAATGCCATGTTCCTCCCTAACGCTCAGGCCTTGCCAACGTGGCCTATCCCGTCCCGGATCGTATGGCTGAGTGTCCGCCAATCGATCGGCTTGGCCATGTAGACGGTATGGCCCAGACTTCCCAGATCCTCGCCTTCGACCTTTTCCATGTAGCCGCTACAGAGAATCGTGGCTATGTTGCTGCGAATGGCCAGCACTTCGCGAATCAGCTCATGGCCGTTCATTTCCGGCATGCTGTAGTCGGTGACCAACGCATCGAAGCCCGAGGGGTTCTGCTGGAACGTCTCGATCGCCCGGCGTCCGTTGGTGGCCGTGACCACCTGGTAGCCGTAGGATTCGAGCAGCTCGCGCCCCATGGAAAGGATGGTATAGTCGTCGTCGACAAACAGGATTCTCCCGTGCCCTTCTTCGGTGCCCTTTTTCTTAACGCCGTTCTCCCGCTTTTCCTGTACGGCTTCGGTCAGTAGAGGGAAGTAGATATAGAACGTGGTTCCCTTACCCACTTCGCTCTCCACCGTGATGGCGCCGCGATGTTTGCGGACGATGCCGTGAACGATGGATAGGCCGAATCCGGTTCCCTCACCCGACTTCTTGGTGGTGAAATAGGGTTCAAAGATGCGTTCCTGCACTTCGGGCGTCATGCCGCATCCGGTATCACTCACCGTAATGCAGGCATAGGGGCCCACCGGCAGTTCGATGGCTTGCTCCACCGGTTGCTCCTCCGTAACCGAAATCTGCTTCAACGATACTTCCAGCGTTCCTGCCTCTTCCTTACCAATCGCATGGACCGCATTGGTGCAAAGGTTGACCATCACCTGCTGCATCTGGGTGGTGTCGCCGAGAATGGCACCGCATCCGGCATCGATCTCCTTCACCAAACCGATGTTTTTCTTCATGGTCGTCTGTACCAGACTGAGCGAATCCTCGATGATCGATTGCAGCTCGAGGGAATGGAACTGCTGTTCCTCCTGTCGGCTGAAGGTCAAGATCTGCCGGACCAACTTGGCCGCCCGGTCGCCCGCTTTGAGGATCTCCTGCAGGTACTTGTAGGTCTTGCTGCCTTCGTCCACCGTATTCAGGCAGAGGGCAACATAGCCCAGGATGGCCGTCAGGATGTTGTTGAAGTCGTGGGAAACCCCGCCTGCCAGCTCGCCCACCGCATTCATCTTCTGCTGCTGACGCAGGTGCTTTTCAATGGCCATTTCCTGGGTAATATCGCGGCTGATCTCCACGAAATTCACCACGTCGTCGTTGGCGTCGCGAATCGGGTAGATGACGCCGTCCACATGGTAGATTTCACCGTTCTTCCGGCGGTTGGTAAACCGGCCTTCCCAGGTGTCGCCCGCTGAAATGGTATCCCACAGTTCCTTGTAGAACGCGTCGTTGTGCTGGCCACTCTGGACAATGGAAGGGGTTTGCCCCACCACATCCGACGGCGCATAGCCGGAGATCGCTTCGAAGGCGGCATTCACATAAATGATGATACCTTTCACATCGGTAATCATGATGGATTCGGTGGACTGCTCCACAGCGACCGCCAACCGCCGCATCTCCTGCTCCATTTCGATGCGCTTGGTTAGATCTCGGCTGATCCCGATCATGCCGGACGATCCCGCCGAGGATTCCAGATAGGGAATCTTCACGCTGTTGTGGTACACCTTTTTGCCGGCGGCGTTGTCCACCCACCCTTCGGTTTCCAAGACTTCGGCGTTGGCCAATACGCGCAGGTCCTCCATGTGCGATTGCTGCGCCCGCGCCTCCGGCAGTATATCCGAGGCTGTGCTGCCGTGGATTTCGCTAGGCTCCTTGCCCACAAACTCGGCATAGGCCTTGTTGCACCCTAGGTAGAGTCCACGGTTGTCCTTGACGTAGATCGGATCGGGGATGGAGTCGATCAGGCAATGCATGAGGGCCTGTTGCTCCACCAGGCGCCGCCCGACCTGGATACGGGCCAGCAGCTCGCCGCTGTCGAAGGGCTTCTTGATAAAGTCGTCCGCACCGGAAGCAAAGCCCTCGAGCACATCCTCCTTGTCGGTCTTGGCCGTAAGCAGGATCACATAGATCGGAATCGGGCTGTCGAGGCTACGGATCTTGCGGCACAGCTCAACCCCGCTCAAGCCGGGCATCATCCAGTCGATCAACGCCAACTTGGGCGGATCGTCCTGCTGAAGCACCTCCCAGGCGACGTCCCCGTTCTCGGCCACAACCGCATCGTACCCGGCCTTCACCAGCGTTTTCTTCAGCAGTGTGCGGGAAAACGCATTGTCTTCGGCAATCAGAATCTTCATTTACCAGTCTCCACAAGAGCCAACCGTCGGGCCTAAAGCAGCCGTTGTACTGGGCCTAGGCTTCCCATACTTGCAAATCGCATATACGGGATCAATTGTTTTCACGGGCAGGCCTAAAAAATAAAGCATCGGCAGAAGGAATCTGTCGATGCTTGAAACCGCGTGTCGAGATGCTGAAATCGATCTCATCCAAACATGTGGTCGGTATCGTCAACGACTTCTTTCACGGCGGGAACCCGCTCCTTGAGGAGGGCTTCGATGCCGTTCTTCATGGTCATGCGGGCCCCCGGACAACCTTTGCAGCCCCCTTCGAGCTCGATGAACACCACGCCGTGCTCCACCTTGGTCACATTGCCGCCTCCACCGTGCGAGGCGAGTGCAGGGGAAACCTCCTCGTCCATCACCTTGTTTACCGCATCCAAAATTTCCTGGTCTGTCATGGCTGTACTCCCTTGTTGTTAAGGCTTTTTAAAACAGCGCTCGCCACCAATGCAAGCAATACCGCGCCGGCGATGGCCGCGCCGAGCCAACCCATCAGCGAAAGAATGGTCATGATCACCCCGGCAATCATCACACCCAACAGAATAAAGAGCATGGACTTCCAGAAGGGAAGCCCCATCAAAAAAGCGGCCATCGCCCCGGTCCACGCGCCGGTCACCGGCAACGGAATGGCCACGAAAATAGTCAGCCCCAACTCCTCGTATTTCTCGATGTTCGCGCTTTTGCGACGAGTGCGTTCAAACAACCAGTCGACAAACCGTTTCCCCAACCGGAATTTCATCATCACATTCGAAAGAGGCCCCAGCAGCAGCAGAATAAAGGGCACCGGAAGCATGTTCCCAACCACCGCCACGGCATAGACCAGCAACGAATGCTTCACCTTGCCCGACGCGGCCATGCGGTTCGTCTTGTAGAGGATGTGCCCCACCGGCACCGCGCCGCGGAGTTCCACGATCGGGAGGGTCGAAATCGCAGCAATTGCCGCCGGTCGGCCAACCCCCTTTTCCTCCAGCTTGCGCGCGATCCGCTCCCCGATGTGGGCCTGATGCTCTTCAACCGCCGGAGGCGCAACGATTTCTTCCGTCCAGCCCCAGCCGGCAAGGGATACAACCATACCGGCCAACGCGATTTTCAGGAAAGATCCACTCATACGGACACCATCTTGTCCGCACGGTAGGACGAACGAACCAGCGGGCCGGATGCCACCGCCGTGAAGCCGATTTTGTAGGCTTCATCCTCAAAGTCGACAAATTCGCGCGGGGTAACAAAGCGCTTGGTATGGGCATGGTCGCGCGTCGGCGCCATGTACTGCCCGATGGTCAGGAGCCGCACTCCGTTGTCGTAGAGATCCTGCATGGTCTGCGAAACCTCTTCGTTTTCTTCGCCAAGGCCCAGCATGATACCGGATTTCACCTTGATCGAGCCGTCGCCGTATTCGGACGCATAGCGCAGGATCGACATCGACCGATCGTAGGTTGCGCCCGAACGGATCGAGCGTTGCAACCGCTTGACCGTTTCAATGTTGTGGTTGAAGACAATCGGGCCGGCATCGAGCACCTTGTACAAACTTTCCTTGCGGCCCCAGAAGTCGGGCGTGAGCACTTCGACCGTGATGCCGGGAACGCGTTCCTTCACGGCCGTGATGGTTTGGGCGAAAATCTCCGATCCGCCGTCCAGAACGTCGTCGCGCGTCACGCTGGTGATCACCACGTGCTTCAGGTTCATCTTTTCGACGGCATCGGCCACGCGGCGTGGTTCGTCTGTATCCAACCCCTCCGGCTTGCCGGTGGCGATCGAGCAGAAGCGGCAGTCGCGGGTGCAGATATTGCCGAGAATCATGACCGTCGCCGTACCGTGGTTCCAGCATTCGTGGCGGTTCGGGCACTTGGCATCCTCGCAAACGGTATGGAGTCCGTTCTTCTTCAAGGCATTATGGGTTTCCGCATATTCCTTATCGGTCTGGATCGGGCGGCGCATCCAATCCGGAATCCGAGCGGGTCTGACATCGGTTTCAGTACTCATGAATTATCTCCATTCGCCCCAAAATCACTTGGGGTCCGGCGGCAAAACAGCGGCGAACATAGCAGAACTCAGCTCAGGCTAAACAAAAAATAACGGAATTGATGGCACCCCCTCCACCGTTAGCCGAACCAACCGGTTGCTCGAAAAGACCTACACTGAATCCGAAGCCGCTGAACCCTTGGAGGGGCAGACGGCGTCTGCCCGGGCGCACAGCGTGCGCCCCTCCGGCAAGAGGGCTATGGTTTTGTTTAACACGCCCTAGCTGCGCAGGGTATCGATCATCTTCTGCAGCTTTTCGCTCTTTTCCTGAAGCTCGTCCTGGCGCTTTTCCTGAACGGCCACCACATCGCGCGGGGCTTTGCTCGTGAAGTTCGTATTCGAAAGCTTTTTCTTCACGTTGGCCAAGTGTCCATTGACTTCGTCGAGCTCCTTGGTCAGCTTTTCGATTTCCGCATCCACATCCACCAACCCTTCGATGGACATGTAGACGGCTCCGAGCGTGCTGATCCCACTGGGCATCGCTCCCTTGGGCGCAAAGTTGACATCGACCTTGACGCTCTCTGCCTTGAGTGCCGCCATGATCGATTCCTTGTCGTCCTCGATCTGCTTGGCGTATTCGGCATTCACGGGACGCACGCAGAACGTGGCCTCCTGCTTGTTGGCCAGATTGTATTCGGCCCGCAGGATGCGGCCAACGCGCACCAGATCATGCTTGCCATCGACATACTTGACGATGGCGGGATCAATTCCCTTGGCGATCGCCTTTTCCGGCCATGCGGCCAGCATGATGGTTTCCACCTCGTGGTTGTAGCCCATGCCATGCCACAGTTCCTCGGTCAGGAACGGCATAAAGGGATGGAGCAGCTTCAACGCCGTCGAGAAGGTGAAATGCATGACTTGCAGGGTATGCTTCTTCTGTTCCGGCGAGCCCTTGTAGAGGGCCGGCTTGGCATATTCCAGATACCAGTCGCAGTAGCTGTGCCAGAAGAAATCGTACAGCGCCAGCGTCGCATCGTTGAAGCGGTAGCGTTGCAGGTTGTCGTTGACCGACGAGATCGCCTCGTTGAGCTTGGCCAACAGGTGCTGGTCGTCGGGCGTGAGGTCGGCCGTGTTGAACGCGATATCCTTGACGTCGAACCCTTCCGAATGCATCTCCATGAAGCGCGCGGCGTTCCAGATCTTTGTTCCAAAGTTACGGCCGATCTCGAACTTTTCGTCACTGATGTAGACGTCCTGCCCGGTCGCGGTGATCATAAGCAGCGAGAAGCGCAACGCGTCGGAGCTGTATTTTTCGATGATGTCGAGCGGGTCGATGGAATTGCCGAGGCTCTTCGACATTTTGCGTCCCTGGTCGTCGCGCACCGTGCCGTGAATGTAGACGGTGTCGAACGGAATATTGTCCATCACTTCCAGGCCGGACATGATCATGCGCGCCACCCAGAAGAAGATGATTTCGTTGCCGGTAACGAGCGTTTTGGACGGATAGTAGAATTTCAGATCGTCGTTCTGGGCCGGCCAGTTGAACACGCTGAAGGGCCAGAGCCACGAGGAAAACCACGTGTCCAGCACATCCTCGTCCTGGCGGACATTGGTCGACGAACATTTCGGGCACGACGTTTCGGACGTCTTCGCCGCCCACTCGTGGTTGCAGTCGTCGCAGTAGAAGATCGGAATGCGGTGGCCCCACCAGATCTGGCGCGAGATGCACCAGTCGCGGATGTTTTCCATCCAGTTCATGTAGGTGTTGTTCCAGCGCTCGGGAACAAACTTGATGCGGCCGTCGTTAACGGCTTCGATCGCCGGGCGCGCCAGCGGCTTCATCTTGACGAACCACTGCGGCGACAGGCGCGGCTCGACGACGGTATCGCAGCGGTAGCAATGGCCGACGGCGTGGATATGCTTGTCAACCGTCTCGACCAGCCCGCCGTTCTTGAGGTCTTCCATCAGCTGCTTGCGGCACTCGAAGCGGTCCATGCCTTCGTACGGGCCGGCGTTCTCATTCATGATGCCGGTATCGGTCATGACGTTGATCTGCGGCAGTTCGTGGCGCAGCCCCATTTCAAAGTCGTTCGGGTCGTGGGCCGGCGTAATCTTCACGATACCGGTACCGAATTCCGGATCGACATAGTCGTCGGCGATGATCGGAATCTCACGGTTGACGATCGGCAGGATGCAGGTCTTGCCGACCAGATCCTTGTAGCGTTCATCGCGCGGGTTGACGGCTACGGCGGTGTCGCCGAGCATCGTTTCCGGACGCGTGGTGGCAACCACCAGCTTTTGCTTTGCGCCCTTGACGGCATAGCGCAGATGGTAGAGCGCACCCTCGACCTCGACGTGTTCGCTTTCCTCGTCCGAAAGGGCGGTCTCGCAGCGCGGACACCAATTGATGATCCGGTTTCCACGATAGATCAATCCCTTGTCGTAGAGGCGGCAGAAGATTTCCAGGACGGCTTCGCTCAGTCCTTCGTCCATGGTGAAGCGTTCGCGGTCCCAGTCGCAGGAGGCCCCCAGCTTTTTCAGCTGGTTCGAAATCGTGGAACCGTACTCTTCCTTCCATTCCCAAACCCGTTCGATGAACTTTTCACGGCCGAGATCGTCGCGGCTTTTGCCCTCCTTCTTCAGGGAGCGTTCCACGACATTCTGCGTGGCGATGCCGGCGTGGTCGGTGCCCGGAACCCATACGGTGTTCTTGCCCTGCATGCGGGCGACGCGCGTGAGCACGTCCTGGATGTTGTTGTTGAGCGCGTGTCCCATGTGCAGGATGCCGGTCACGTTCGGCGGCGGGATCACGATACAGAACGGGTCGCCCCCGTTGGCGCTCTCGTTATGGAAGCGGCCATCCGCCATCCATTTTTGGTACCACTTTTCTTCAACCTGCTTCGGGTCGTATGTTTTTGATAGTTCTGCCATGACTCTGATTCCAACTGTTGTATGTAAAAAAGATATTCCCGTGAAGAGTGAGTCGTGAAACGTGAAACGTGAATCCTCAATCACGCATCACGGTTCACGCCTCACTTTTCCTCATCGAGGAACAGCTTGTATTCCACGCCGTCGACGAGGGCTTCCCACGAGGCTTCGATAATGTTTTCCGAGACACCGACCGTTCCCCACGACTGTTCGCCGTCGGTCGATTCGATATGCACGCGCGTTTTCGCCGCCGTGGCTTCCTCGGGATCGAGAATGCTCACACGGTAGTCCGCCAACTGCACGCCTTCGATGCTCGGATAAAATTTGGCTAGGGCATTGCGCAATGCCATGTTGAGCGCATCGACCGGTCCGTCGCCCTCGCCCACCGTGAAGGCCCGCTGCTCGCCGTTCACCTTCAGCTTGAGCGTGGCTTCCGAAGTGCACGGTTCATCCTTGCTGCGCTTCTCGACGATCACACGGAAACCTTCGAGCTCGAAGAAGCTCTTGTGCTCCTTGAGTACCTTCTTGATCAACATCTTGAACGAGGCGTCGGCCGCTTCGTAGACATAGCCGCCCTTTTCCATCTTTTCCATCGTCTGGAGGATTTCGCGGACCTCCGGCGATTTGCGGTCGATGTTGTCCAAGCCCATTTCGAGTAGTTTTTCCATCACGTTGCTCGCGCCGGACAGCTCGGAAATCAGGATACGGCGCGTATTACCGACCGCATCCGGCGGCACATGCTCGAAGCTGTGCGAAACCTTGCGGACGCCGTCGACGTGCATGCCGGCTTTGTGCGCGAAGGCACTGTCGCCCACGAACGCCGCGCGCTGGTTGTCGCGAAGGTTGGCCTGCTCGTTCACGAACTGCGAAACCAGCTTCAGGTTCTTAAGCTGGTCCGGCTCGGCCAGGCAGGTTTTGTCGGTCTTCAGATTAATGTTCGCCACGACGGAAACCAGGTTGCAGTTGCCGCAACGTTCCCCGAATCCATTGATGGTTCCCTGCACCTGAACAGCCCCGGCGCGGACCGCTTCCATGGCGTTGGCCACGCCGAACTCGGAATCGTTGTGGGTGTGTATGCCGACGGCGACATCGAATTTCTCACGGACCAGCGTCGTGATTTCAAATACCTCGTGCGGCATGCGGCCACCGTTGGTATCGCACAGCACCAGCACGTCCGCTCCGCCCTTGGCGGCGGCTTCCAGTGTCTGGAGGGCATATTCCGGGCTGTCCTTGTAGCCGTCGAAAAAGTGCTCTGCGTCGTAGACCACCTCTTTGCCGTTTTCCTTCAGGAAACGGCAGGTATCCTCGATCATCGCCAGGTTTTCCTCTGGCGTGGTTTTGAGCACTTCAAGTACATGCAACAGCCAGGTCTTGCCGAAGATGGTACAGACTTCCGTATCGGCCTCGATGAGGGCCAGCGTGCCCTTGTCCTCCTCGACCTTGATGTTTGCGCGTCGGGTACTGCCGAATGCGGCGATTTTGGCGTGCTTGAGGTTTTCCTTCTTGATGTCCTTGAAGAAGGCCATGTCCTTGGGGTTCGAAGCCGCAAAGCCGCCTTCGATGTAGTCCACCCCGAAAGAATCGAGCATTTTCGCTACGTGGATCTTCGCGACCGGCGAGAAGTTGACCCCCTCCGCCTGCGCGCCATCCCGCAACGTCGTATCGTATATAAAGACCTTGTTATCAGCACTCATGGTGATTCACCTGTTCCTTAAGAAAGTGAGGAAACATACCCCACCCCTTCGGATCGAACCAAGCCCGAAGGCCCTATTTTTTAGCCCGCCCGCCATATAGTACTTAAATGGTAGTATTTTCTGGCCATTCAACAAAATCCAAATACTCTTGGTGGCAGATGAGTAAACTAACCGAAGGTAAAAGATGGTCGAAAAAAGAGAAGATCAAGCTCCGTTGCGTGAAGATGTCCGCCTACTGGGCGATCTACTGGGAAAAACACTGAGGGAACAGGTAGGTGAAACCTTCTACGAACGCGTCGAGTCCATCCGGACCTTGTCCAAGGCCTCGCGCAAACATAAGGATCTCGATGCGGAACGCCAGCTCCACGAGTTGATCCGCTCACTGAACGACGAGGAAACCCTTTTGCTGGCGCGCGCCTTCGGCCACTTCCTAAACCTTGCCAACATTGCTGAAAACTATCACATGATTCGCTCCCACCGGAACACGGCGGAAAATGCCCTTTCCGAACAGGTAAACGAATTCGAAGAGCTGCTTCCGTCGCTGCTGGTGAACGGGGTCGACAAGCAGACCATCATCCAAACCCTCACCCACATGGAGATTGAACTGGTGTTGACCGCCCATCCCACGGAGGTGAAACGCCGCACGCTGATCCAGAAAAACGGGAGAATATCCGACCTGCTGGCAAAGCGAGACCGGTTCAACCTCACGCCGTACGAGCAGGCGGAGGTTAGCCGGAACCTGGAAACCCTGATCACCAGTATTTGGCAAACCGATGAAATCCGCCGTGTTCGTCCGACCCCGGTGGAAGAGGCCAAATGGGGGTTTGCCATCATCGAAGAGGTGCTTTGGCACGCGGTACCGCGCTACATGCAGACGCTGGACCGGATTTCGGAATCCATCCTTGGAACGCCGCTACCAATCGAATGCTGCCCCATCCGCATCGCATCGTGGATGGGCGGCGACCGCGACGGCAACCCGAACGTGACCGCCGCGGTCACCCGCGAGGTTTCGTTGCTCTCGCGTTGGATGGCGGCCGACCTGTATTTCCGCGATATCGAAAAACTCGTGCAGCGCCTTTCCATGGAGGATTGCAGCGATGAGCTACGCGAGCTGGTGGGCGACGTGCGCGAACCCTACCGGACCTTTCTACGCGATGTTCGGAACCGGCTCAAACTAACCCGCAAGTGGTACGAAACTCAGCTGGATGGCCAATCCGGAACGGCACCCGATGGCATCTACACGGAAGCCCAGGTTCTGCTGGACGAATTGAAGGTGTGCTACCGCTCACTCAAGGAGACCCGGGGCCGGTTGATCGCCGATCAAAGCCTCCTGCCCCAAATCCGCCGGGTCATGTGCTTCAGCCTTAGCCTGGCCCGGCTCGACATCCGGCAGGAGTCCTCGCGCCACGCGGACTTGATGAACACCGTCACCGAATACCTGGGTCTGGGCTCCTACCTCGAATGGGATGAGGAAAAACGACTGAAGTTCCTCGTCGAAGAGTGCCAAAACCGGCGTCCGTTGATCCCGCACACCCTGCCCCTCGATGCCGAACAACAAGAACTCATGGATACCCTGCACGTCTGCGCGCAGCTACCGTCGGACGGACTGGGAGCCTACGTCATCTCCATGTCGAAAGCGGCGTCGGATGTGTTGGCCGTGCGCCTGTTGCAAAAGGAAGCGGGCTTCCGGAAACCGTTGCGGATCGTTCCCCTGTTCGAAACCCTCGACGATCTGGACAACAGCGAAGCCATCATGGACAGGCTCTTTTCCACTCCGTGGTACAAGCAGGACATCCAAGGCGACCAGGAAGTCATGATCGGCTATTCCGACTCCGGCAAGGATGCCGGCAAGCTGGCTGCCAGCTGGGCGCAATACCGCGCGCAGGAAGCGTTGTTGGCCACGGCGGAAAAACATGGCGTTAGGCTTAACTTGTTTCACGGCCGCGGCGGTTCGGTCGGTCGCGGTGGCGGACCGGTGGAACATGCCCTTCTGGCACAGGCTCCACGGACCGTAAACGGGCGCCTACGTGTGACCGAACAAGGCGAGGTTATCTGGCAAAAGTATGCCATTCCCGAACTGGCGGTGTACAACCTGATGCAATACACCTCCGCCGTCACGGAAGCCACGCTGGCTCCTCCTCCGGAACCCAAGCAGGAATGGCGGGACCTCATGAGTGCCATGTCCGAGATCTCCTGCAACGACTACCGCGGCATCGTGCGCGGCCACGATAAGTTCGTCGACTATTTCAGGCAGGTTACCCCGGAACAGGAACTGGGCCGGTTGCATATCGGCAGCCGCCCCGCCAAGCGCAAACCGGGCGGCGGCATCGAACAACTGCGCGCCATCCCCTGGGTCTTTGCATGGACACAGACACGCCTGATGCTTCCCGCCTGGCTCGGCACCGGCGCGGCACTACAGGATGTCGTCGACGACGGCCTGGAACCAGTGCTTCAGGAAATGATCAAGGATTGGCCGTTCTTCTACTTCTTCATGGACATGCTAGACATGGTGCTCGCCAAGGCCGACCTGCGCGTGGCGGAATACTACGATGAATGCCTGGCCGAAGACGGTGTGAAGGAACTAGGAGCATTGCTGCGGGACAAGCTCAGAAAGACCATCGATGTAGCCGACCATATCGTAACCGGATTACCAATCAAGGAAGAGCGGCAGATCCTGCGAGCCTCCGTCTTTGTGCGCAACCCCTACGCCGACCCGCTCAACCTGCTACAGGGCGAAGTGCTGCGCCGCATCAAGCGAGAAGACCACCACAACATGGAAACCCTCGAAGATGCCCTGATGGTGACCATCGCCGGCATCGCGGCCGCCATGAAAAATACCGGCTAGGTTTAAATGGTGAGTGCATCGCCATTCAAAGGGAACGTTTTCGAGTTTACGAGGTCTAAACCTATAGCTGGCGACACGGAGATACAAACAACCGATAAGATGCCTTGTCCAGGCCGTGTCGACTCGCGGTCGACAGGCATATGATGCAATAAAGCTCGTGATGCCCAGCAGGCCCCGGTAGCGCACCGGGGCTTTTCCTATGCCTCTGCGAGGAGAGAAGCCTTTATTTCGAATCCGGCGGAACGGCGTCGGATGGAACCAGTTTGATCGGGAAGGGTTCGGTGACGGCACCGGTGTAGAGCGTGCTGTGCGGGAACGGGATCTCGATGCCTTCTTCATCAAAGCGCCGCTTGACCTCGACCAACAGGCTGTTGCGCAAGGCGACATAGTCGGCCTTGGCAAACCACGGGGCAAAGAGGATCCACAGGTTCAAGCCACCCAATTGAATGGACAACGTCTCGTCCTTTTCGATCCACATGGGATCCCATAGTCCCGCGTATTTCACCGGTGCCTCCAGTATAGCCCATCGATTCCATCACTCGGATCCCAGAACATACCGGTGTCGGCTTCTCCAAACCAAGCCGGAATCCATCCTTGGCTCAAGAATTCAATACCATTGACACCGTGGTTCCATGGTGATCGGGACTTTCTTCAATGTCCAGGGACTCTACACGGAGCGATCCGCCATACGCCTCCACGAACATCTTAACCAGAGGCATCCCGAAGCCTGTTCCCGTCTCGCCATCCGTACCCGGCCGGCTCGTGCTTGCCTCGAAGTCGAAAAGGACGTCCCGAATCGACGCTGGCATGCCCACACCTTCGTCCACGACGGTAACCTCCACCCGGCTATCCCCCAACCTCCGGGCCTTGACCCGGATCATGGAGTTGTGCCGGGAAAACTTGATTGCGTTGGTGAGCAGGTTGTTTATGACCGAATTGTTGAACGACACCGTTTCCACCGAAACCGTGATATCCTCCAAGACATCGACTTCAAGCGAAATCTCCTTTTCCTGGAGCCGGTTTTTCAACAAGGCCGCGGATTCCTCGATCAGCGGCTTGAGCGGTATGGATGCGATCGGTAGATCGAGCTTGCCCTCTTCCATGGCCCGGATTTTACGAACCAGTTCGATCGTTCCCATTCCGTTTTTCAGGGACCGGTTGATCTCGTCCATCATTTCATCAAGCAACCCCGAATCCTCGCTCCGGGACCCCAGCGAGGAGATCAAGGCGCCGAAGGGATTGGATAGATCATGGCAAAGAACGTGGAGTAACTGGCTTTTTCGATGATTCGCCTGCTCCAGTTGGTTGCGTTGCTCGACAATCTGGGCCTCCTGCCGTTTCCTGGTTTTCTCATAGGACGCAATGGATAGCGCAACCAGCAGAATGACGAAAACCGTGATTATGCCGCAAATCGCCAGATTGAGAAAAAGTGCGTGGGAAAGACGCTTGCTTCCCGCCCCTTCCATTTCCTCAACAACCAGATACCACCCCAGCTCATCGACATACCTGCTGTTTACAAATACCTTGCGCCCATCGCGACTGTAATCATGGGATCCACCCGTTTTCGAAAGCACGGCATCACGTATGGACGCCATCCCGGCGATATCCGCCAGATTCGTGAAACCTGCACTGCTCGACAGCATAATGTTACCGCTATCATCGGCAAAATAGATGTTCCGGCCGTACTTGTGGCCGTAGTGCCGCATCAGATCGATCAACGCCCCGACCTGCAGTCCAACCCCCGTGGCCCCAATAAAATTCTCTTCATAATCGAAGACCTTGTAGTTGATGAAGATGGTCATGGTGTTCTTGTGGGCCATGTCCGGATCCACATTGATTTCGTAGGGTGCCTCCATCGAGCGCACGCGGAAATACCACTTGTCCGCCTCGACGTCTGGAGCGACCGTCTTCAGGATGCCGTCGAAATAGTAGTACCTATGCGTGGCATCGGACACGAAAAAGCAGGTGTATGCGCCGTAGGAAGTCTTGATCTCCTGCAAATATTTCGCGATCTTGCCGGCATCTTGTTCGCCATCAACGACCCAGTCCCGCAAGAACGTATCCTGGGCCATCAGGGACGAGATGAAAACAGGACGGATCAAATCGCGCTGGATCTCGGAATAGATGTTGTCGCTCGTCAAGGGTAGCGAACTCGTTACGATTTGCTCGCGGACCGATGTCCGCGCCAAGAAATAGCTGATCAACGACGTCGAAAGAAAGCCCGCCACAAGTACCAGGCTCACCGATAGGATCAGATTTCTCCTGAGATGCAATTTTTTCACCACCACCCCCTAGCATTGGAATACGACCAGGCATTGAAACACTCCAACATATGCCACACTTAGTGCAAAATACACAACTCATTCTCTAAATGCATGCCACTGGATAGCGAAATAAAAAACCCCGCCCTTTCGGGGCGGGGTTTTCTCAGGAAGAACGATCTATGCAAAAAGACGGGGCAGAGATCCCGTCCCTCCAAACAATCTCTATGCCGAGGCGTATTCCTTAACAAGAGAGGTCCCGACGATATCGCGCTGGATCTGGTTGGTACCTTCGTAGATCTGCAGGATCTTGGCGTCACGCATCATCTTTTCGACCGGATACTCCTTCATGAAGCCGTAGCCACCGAAGACCTGCACCGCGTCGGTGGTGACGGACATGGCCACGTCACCCGCATAGTATTTGCACATCGCGGAAATCTTGGAGACATCCTTTACGCCGGAATCGATGGTGCGGCATGCGGCATAGGTGATCGCACGCGCCGTTTCCACCTTGGTCGCCATTTCGGAGAGCATCCACAGCAAACCCTGGTTGGCGATGATCGGCTTGTCGAACTGCTTGCGCACCTTGGCGTACTTGACGGCTTCGTCGAGCGCACCCTGCGCCAGGCCAACGCCCTGCGCGGCGATACCCGGCCGGGAAATATCAAAGGTCTTCATGGCCAGCAGGAAGCCCATCCCTTCGCGACCAATCAGGTTTTCGGCGGGCACTTCGCAATCCTCGAAGATCAGTTCGCGGGTGGCGGAGGCGCGGATCCCGAGCTTGTCTTCCTTCTTGCCGAAGCTGAAACCGGGGGTGTCCTTTTCGACGATGAAGCAGGAGACGCCGCGCGCGCCCTTGGCCTTGTTGGTGATCGCAAAGACGGTGTAGATGTCGGCTTCGCCCCCGTTGGTGATCCATTGCTTCGTTCCGTTAAGCACATACTTGTCGCCTTTCTTGACGGCGGTGGTGGCAATGCCGCCGGCATCGGAACCGGCGTTGGGTTCGGTCAGGCCGAATGCGGCCCACTTTTCGCCGGACGCCAGCGGGGGCAGATACTTGGCCTTCTGCTCGTCGGAACCGCCGATCAGGATCGGATCTGCGCCGAGAGCGTTGGCCGCGTAGGAGACAGAGACGCCGATGCAGTATTTGGACATGGTTTCAACCGCCAGGCAGAAGCCGAGCTGGCTGGCGCCGAAGCCGCCGTATTCCTCGGGGATGTAGAGGCCCATCAGGTCCATCTGCGCCAGTTCCTTGAGCAGATCGGCCGGGAAGATTCCCTTTTCGTCGAGTTCCGCGCGGACCGGAACAATGCGTTCCTTGCCGAAATCGTCGATCAGGTTGACGATCTCCATCTGGTCTTCGGTAATGCCGTAATCGATTGTTGCACCCATTTCGTTCTCCTGTTCATTTGTTAGTTAAACTCTCCGGCCGCAGTGCGACCGGATCCCCAAACCTTTTTGACGAGAGCGACTGGATGCAACAGGAGATCGACTCCCGATCAACCGATCAACCTCGTCATTCTTCGTGCTGCAGGAAGCGTTCGGCCTCCAGCGCTGCAGCACACCCCGTACCGGCCGCCGTAATCGCCTGACGATAGATCGCGTCGCACACATCGCCTGCGGCATAGACACCCTCCACCTTCGTCTTCACCCCGGTGATCAGGTAGCCGACCTCGTCCATGTCCAACTGGCCGACAAACGGATCGGTGTTCGGCTTGTGGCCGATGGCGGAAAAATAGCCCTTGGCCTCGATCTCCGTGGTTTCCTCTGTCTTCACATTCTTGATACGCACCCCGGTCACGCCCGAGTCGTCGCCCAAAACCTCTTCCACCACGGAATCCCAGGCGATCTCGATCTTGTGGTTGTTCTTGGCGCGATCGGCCATGATCTTGGAGGCGCGCAGTTCGTCGCGGCGGTGCACAAGCGTGACCTTGGAAGCAAAACGGGTCAGGAAGATGGCTTCTTCGCAGGCGGTATCGCCACCGCCCACCACGACGATCGGCACGTCCTTGTAGAACGCCCCATCGCAGGTGGCACAGGCGGAAACCCCGCGGCCCATGAACTTTTGTTCCGATTCGAGACCCAGATATTTGGCCGTCGCGCCGGTGGCAATAATCACGGTTTGGGCTTCGATATCGTCGCCGGCCATCATCTTAAGCGTGAAAGGCCGCTTGGAAAAATCGGCCTCGGCCACGGCGTCGTACTGGACAAAGCGGGCACCGAAGCGTTCAGCCTGCGCTTTGAACTTGTCCATCATCACCGTGCCGTCGATACCTTCCGGGAAGCCGGGATAGTTCTCGACATCGGTGGTGGTGGTCAACTGGCCGCCGGGTTGCATGCCTTCGATGACCAAGGGTTCGAGATTGGCGCGGGCGGTATAGATGGCGGCGGTATATCCAGCCGCGCCGGCTCCGATAATGACTACTTTTTCCATAGTGGTTTTCCTTTAAGTTGAATTAATGGATGAAGGGATTACAGGATTCCCGCCGCCGATTCAAACCGCCAATCGAATCAATCCAATCCATCCACCTATCCAACCCGTCTGACGCCTGTTTCTACGCCTTGGCCGCCGCAATCTGCTTCTGGAATTCCGGTACGATTTCATGCAGGTCGCCGATGAGGCCGAAGTCGGCGACATCGAAGATCGGCGCGTCGGGATCCTTGTTGACCGCCACGATCACGTCGGAACTCTGCATGCCGGCCAGATGCTGGATCGCGCCGGAAATACCGCAGGCCACATAAACCACCGGGCAGACGGTTTTTCCGGTCTGCCCCACCTGATGGTGATGCGAAATCCAGCCGGCATCTACGGTCGCACGCGATGCGCCGACGGCCGCGCCAAGCTCGGCGGCGAGATCGTAGATGACCTTGAAGTTTTCCGGTTTGCCAACCCCGCGACCGCCGGAAACAATAAACTGAGCGGCGTTGAGGTCGATCGTGTTGTCGGCTTCGTGCACCACTTCGAGGCGGCGCATGCGCTCGGGCACGCCCGACAGATCGATGGCATACGGCACCTGCTCGCCGGATTCATGCTCCGAAATCTTGGTCTTCTTGAAGACGTTGGAACGGACGGTCGCCATCTGCGGACGGTTGTCCGGGCAAATGATGGTGGCCATGATATTACCACCGAAGGCCGGACGGGTCTGCAGCAGGTTGCCGTTTTCCACATCGAAGTCGAGCTGGGTGCAGTCGGCCGTCAAGCCGGCATCAACCATGACGGCAACGGTCGGCGCGAGGCTCCGGCCGATGGTCGTTGCGCCGTAGAGCACGATTTCCGGCTTCTTTTCGTTGATCAACTGGGCGACCGCGCGGGAATAGTAGTCGTTCTGGTAATCCTTCAGCTTGGGATCATCGATGGTGTAGACTTTCTTCGCCCCAAAGTTGTAGAGATCCTGGCAGAGGCTGGCGCCGTCGGCGGAAGGCAGTACCGCGCAGAGCGTGTAGCCGGACTTCTGGCAGAGAATCTGTCCTTCGCTGAGGAGTTCATTGACCACACCGGCAATCTTGCCGTCGCGCTGTTCCGCAAATACCCAAAGTTCCTTTGTCGTGCTCATAGTACGTTACGCTCCTTCAGCTTCTGGATGAGTTCGGTGACCATTTCGGCCGGTTCGCCGGAGAGGATTTCCTTGTTCAGCTTGACCGGCGGTGCGAAGACCTTGCTCACCTTGGTGGGCGATCCGGCCAAGCCGATCTTTTCCTCGTCGGGCTGCAGCTCATCAAAGCCCCAGCAGGGAATTTCGGCCTTTTTGGCGGCCATCTTTTTCTTCAGCGACGGCATACGCAACTGGTTGGCTTCCTTCACGACGGTCAAGGCGCAGGGCTTGTCGATGTCCCACACCTCGTAGCCGTCTTCGGTAACCTTGGTCACCTTGAGCGTGTCGCCGGTCACTTCCACGGCCTTGGCATAGGTGAGCGTCGGGATGTCGAGGAAGTGCGCCACACCGGGACCAACCTGGGCGGTATCTCCATCGATGGCCTGTTTGCCGAAGAGAACCAGATCAACATCCGCCAACTTCTTGATGGCGAGGCTGATGGTGTACGAAGTGGCCCAGGTATCGGCCCCGCCAAACTTGCGGTCGGAAACCAGGATCGCTTCGTCCGCGCCGTGGGCCAGCGCCGTGCGCAACGCCTCTTCAGCCTGCGGAGGCCCCATGGAGACAACGGTCACCTTTCCGCCGTGGGCATCCTTCAACTGCAACGCCATCTCGAGTGCATTTTCGTCGAATGGATTAATGATACTCGGAACCCCTGCACGGTTCAGACGGTTGGTCTCGCGATCGATCGTGACCTTGTCCGAATCGGGCACCTGCTTGATGCATACTACGATGTTCATCAACACCCCTTTCCCGGTTAGAAAAATAAAAGCCCCATATATAGAGAAACACCGAACCGCGCTCAAGCGGAAACGCCCACAACCCATCCGTATTTTCTAGAACAGCCGATTTCCCCAACCCCGTAGAGATGAAAAGAATGAAACACCAAACCGCCCCCCGACAAAAGGTGAATCAAATGATCATCTAGTGCTCGTATATTATATTTATTTAATATTTAAAATCGCTCTTTTTCCATCGGTTTCATACAATCCATGACGGTTCTCGGAGTAGGAGGTCATGACATGGAACATCACACCGCACCCATCGGAAGGACTATCATCATCTACAGCGCCGTTGCGTTCCTCGTATCGACCTCCGGTGCATGGACTCCGAAATCCGTCCACGACGACCCGCTGGTTCGCATGCCCGGTACCCAGCCGGAACAGGTTGTGGATCTGGAATCCGACAAAAACTGCCTGAGCTGCCACGCCGGCGGTGCGTATGAAATGGAAAACTGGCAGGGCTCCATGATGGCGCAAGCCAGCCGCGATCCCCTCTTCTGGGCCGGACTTACCGTCGCCGCGCAGGATTCAATCTGGGCGGTGGGCACCCCTAACGCCGGTGATATCTGTATTCGTTGCCATTTTCCACAGGGATGGCTGGACGGTCGTTCCGACCCGTCTAATGCCTCCGCGATGCGCGGCGAGGATTACAATGGCGTAACGTGCAAGATTTGCCATTACATGTACGATCCGTATTATGAATCCACCTATGGCGGCCTGCGCGAAGGCAACGATTGGACCAACTATTGGGACGAAGTCGATGTCCTTCCAAGCTACATCAACGCTACTCGATCCGCCGATGCCGAGGCGTCGGAGCTGATCGAGTTTTTCAACGGTAATCCCTTCTACACCAACAATGCGCCCATTCCGGCCAGCTACACCGAAAACGGAGGGGGCCACATGTTCCTGGTGACCCACACCTCCGGCATCAGCGACGGCAAACGGGGTCCGTTTGCCGATGCCGAAGCCAAGCATGACATGCTCTATAGCCGCTACCACAAGAGCAAATATTTTTGCGGGACCTGTCACGACATTTCGAATCCAGTGCTCGCCAACCTTGCCTATGCAACCAACGCACCAGGCGATGGCGCAACGGTCCTGCCATCCGAAAATCAGCCAGCCTACAGCTACGGACATGTTGAACGGACCTTTTCCGAATTCATGTTATCCGATTATGGTTTGCAGGGCGGATCAACGGGAACGGGACCATACAATCCGGACCAGTTCGACACACAGCATGCAGGAAATACAATCGCCAGTTGCCAGGATTGCCACTTCCGGCGATTGGATGGCAAGAAGGCCGCCAATTCCGGATTGGCGCGGCCGGGAGAGTCGGATATGCATCCGCTAAGCGGCGTACCGGAACACCGCATGATCGGGGGCAACCTGTGGGTGCCCTACCTGCTGGCCAGCATCGACTCCGGATCTGCAAACTATGACGCGGTCAATGAAGCCTTGTTGAAACAAGGCCCCGAGGTGCTGACCTTGAACTTTACGCAAGGCATAGCGCTAGATCCGGCCATTCTGCTCGAAACCATTGCCTATTCCGCCCAAATGCTACAGAGCTCCATTTCCATGACCAACGCCAACTATAGCCTTGGAAGCAACGAGTTTACCTTGCGCCTGCAAAACCATACGGCCCACAAACTCATTTCAGGATATCCGGAAGGGCGTCGCATGTTCCTCAACATCAAAGCCTACGCGAACAACGAGCTCATCTACGAAATCAATCCCTACGACTATACCGTCGGAACGCTGAAGGGATTGGGCGCGGAATACTCGCCCAACAGCCCCACGCTCAACGAGAGCGAAGTACATCAGGACGGCCTGGTCTACGAAGTGCATCAATCGAGTTCCTTGCTAGGGGTCAACGAAACCTTCCACATGGCCTTGGCCACCGAACGCTACAAGGACAACCGCATCCCGCCAAAGGGCTTCCGGATGGACGAGGCATCGGCTCGTCTGTGCGAACCAGTATGGCACGGGGTCTCGGAAACCAACTACTACACCGCTGCCGAGTGCGCCGGAGGCTATGACGAAGTAACGGTTTCCCTGCCCGCAGGCACCGAACGGATCGAGGCCGCCCTCTACTACCAGACCACCAGCCGCGAATTCATCGAGTTTCTGCGCGACGAAATCAACGGCGTCGGCGGAACCCTTCCCAGTCCCGGTCCCGGCAGCGGCGATCCCGCCTATCTCGTGCAAACCGATCCGTTCTTCAGCGGCATGGCGGCTTGGGGCGATACCATTTGGCAACTGTGGGATCACAACAAGAATGTTCCCGGCGCGGCCCCCGTCATGATGACCAATACCTACGTGCAGCTGGATGTCACCGACACCGACGGCGACGGCATACCGGCCTATTGGGAAATCTTCCACTTTGGCGGCGCAACCAACGCGATTGCCTCGCTCGACTCCGACGGCGATGGATCGGACAACTACAGCGAATACATAGCCTACACCATTCCCACCGATAGCAACTCGGTGTTCAGCATTGCCGGTGCGTTCGCGGCAAGCAACGGAACAACGACGGTGCTCGCCACCTTCAACGCCCACCGGTCGCGCGACTATGTTTTGGAAGCCGCCACCAACCTGGTGGCAGGCGGATGGAGCGGCATGTCCGGCAATGTCCGCGGTAATGACGGCGAAATGGTGATCGCAACCACCAATTCAACGGACGCAGCAATGTACCGCGTTAAAGCCCAGTTGCCGGGAATCCCCTAGGATTTTTCCCGACCAGCCAGCAAAGGATACATCCCTCCGGTTTTCACCGTTCATCTGAAATCCGCGGATTTTTTCGCAATATTGCGAGTTTATACATCCCTGCAAACCCCGGTATTTTTCCGTTATTAGCCCATTTTCGGTAATTCAGGCCGGAATAGCCTTTCACTTCCTGCTCAGCGAATAATCAAACATCGATGGCATGTTCATTGCTATTATTATGGATGGTTTATAGTGGAATGGATTTTGGAAGGATGAAGAAAACGGAAACAAGCAAGCAGAGCAAGAGTCGCGCCGGAATCTCGATCATCGAAGTGCTGATGGCCCTCTCCATCTTTGCGGTGTTCTCTGTAGGAACCTGCAAGTTGCTCACCTCGCACCGGAGGGTGCTGGACATGGCCCGCGACCACTACACCGCCTCCAACCTCGCCAAGGAACGCATGGAGCTGGCCCGAACATTCGAGTTCGAGCAAATTCCGGACTTGGCCGAGGACCAAGTACTGATCAACGAAAGCGGTATCGCTTCCCTATACGGCCACTTTAGACGTACCACCACCATTACAACGGTAAACTCGAACCTCTACGAACTGGCCATCAGAGTGGATATCCAAAACCGGAAAACCCTGGAATTCGCTCCGGCAGAACAGAGCATCAACACCTATATTGCGAAGCACCTATGATGAAATCCGCATCCAAAGCATACCGATCCAAGAGCGGCTTTACGCTGCTGGAAGCCAGCGCGGCCGCCATGCTAACCGTCGCGGTGCTGGGCATGGCCATCGGCGGTTTCATGTTTGCGCTCAAAAACACCAATGAAAGCGATGTGCAAAGCGAGTTGGACATCGATGTTCAGCTGGCCATGGAACGCCTCAAGAAAGATTTGCGCCTCTCCTCCCTTGACGAAATCTTCTACTACCCCGCCGGCCCCGGCCCCTACACCGCCCTCAGCTTCCCGCTGGCGGAGGACAGCGATGGAGACGGGCTGTTTGAACTGGATGCAGACGGAAGAGTCATCTGGGACAAAACCGTGGTCTACCACATCTGGCCCAGCAGCCCGCATCAGCTGCGCGTCACCACTTTTTCAAACCGCGATAACGATATGAGCGATGCCCAGCGGCAGGAACAGCTCGACGTTGTAGTCAAGACCGGCTCCGGCAGCGACACCTATAATGGAGGGAATGCCTCCACACACGTCATTTTCGAAAACCTGCTGGATTGGACCATCCGGCCACAAGCGGGCATTTTCGATGCCTATTCATCCACCCTGGAACGGGAACATACCAGCTTGGGCTTTGCCCTGCTTGACAAAGAATCCCATACCTTCGAGTTCAAGGTTGCCGGAAAAAATGCCGACTCGAGTGGCTACAAGATCGGCATCGACCAGTTAACCGTGTCCCCCTCCTATGGCGAACGCGAAGCCGAAGCGCAATTGCCGGTCACCGCGCAATCCGGGGCCAGCGCATCGGCTCAATACATAGCCAGCGGATCATGGAAAGGGAATTACCACCTCTACTTCCCGGCTACGGATGTCGGAGACTACTTCACACTGACCATGGACAACGACCGCTGGGAGGAAACCAATTTCGGAGCAGACGGCTACGTGGCCGACAATACCGAGGTAAAGTTCGATGACACCCTCAGCCCCAAGGATTTCGTCGTTCAACTGGACGGGAACGAAACCACATGGGAAGCCGCCTTACAGACCGGCACCGCAACGGCGATATCCGTTTCAAACAACTTGCTCCAGGGGGCTCAGATCGCCGTGCACATCAACGGCGCGCAATTGCTGACCAACGGGAACTGGATTGCCAGCAACGGACGAAAATGCCAGCTGACCTTCCAGGCCGGTGCCATCGGATACCTACAGGTGAACAATGTGCATATCGTCAAAACAAGCGCCGAGGACATCACGGCGTTTACCTATGACGAGACACCGGTGCATGCCACGTTCCATGGGGCCTCCGACTCTCCGGTCATGTCTACCGGCTACCCCGCCACGACCGACCCAATCAACATGGAAATCAGCAAAACCAACAATTACGTGGTCATATTCAACATCAGGAACGAATCATTCAAAGGCTATCCCGCCGCATGGAAAAATCAGCGTACAACCAATCCGGACTGCCTGATCAGATACGCGGACAGCACCTTGGCCTACACCAACTGCATTTTCGGCCTCGCGTCCATCGACACCACCTACCCGGCCAACGGAACCTACACCTCGCAGATATTCGATACCCGGCTCGCGGCCCCGATCTACGGCGACATCGCCTGGAACGCGGACCTTCCCTCCGGCACCGCCCTCACCACCAAGGTGCGCACCGGCGACCAGCCCGATCTTTCCGATGCCGATGACTGGTCCTCGTTGTCCGCCGCGTCTTCGGCGCACGCCATCCTTGCATCGAGCAAGCGTTACGTCCAGTTCCAGGCGCAACTTCAGTCAAGCAGCGATGGCCTGTCCACTCCCCAGCTTAAGGATGTAACCATCGATTGGACCGGCGAAATGCAGTTGGTCAACATTAGCGCAACCATGACCAAGGGACCGGACTACGGTGTCGTGGAGGTACTCGTTGATGGCGTGCCCCTGCAGTCGGCACTCGGCATTGATCTTATGATTTACAAGGACATTTTCAGTCTGAACCGTACCGACAAGCGAGTCACATCGTCATTGGTTGCAAATATCAGACCGAGGAACACTGGTCGTTAACCCAAGGAGAAGGCCATGAAAACAGTCAATACACACACGAAGACCGACCAGGGCGGGTTTGCCCTGCTCGTAGTCCTGTTCTTTATTGCGTCAATATCTACCTTCCTGGCCATGCTTGCCTTTTCCTCCTCGCAGCGGGCCTACACCGCCCGCCGGCTGACCGAAGGAATCAAGGCCCAGGCCATGGCGGAGGCCGGGTGCGAATACGGCTATGCCATCCTTTCTACCGATTGGGATGCCCGCTATGATCTCTCCGCATTCAGTTCATCTGATTCGGGATCCTCCTCCCTGTCGTCCACCCCTGACGCATCATTTAGTTCGATGGAAGATGCCAACTACCAGATCACTGTAGAGCCCATCGGCGAATTATCGGCCCTGGTCACAACAACGGGAACCTGTGGTTCGGCGTCCGTGGTATCTATCGTCAGCGTACAGAACATTGGCGGAAGCGACGACGACGGCGACGTCCTGAGCGGCCAGGCGTTCGAATATGCCATCCTTTGCGGGGGCGAATTCGACTTCAGCGGTTGCGGCACGATTATATCCCCCAGCGGAAACGCCAAGTTCCACGCCAACGGCAACATGTTCCTGCGCGGCACCACCGATGCCCTGATCAACCTGTCGTCTTCAACGATGATGAACATCAACAACAATGTCACGGTCGGTGGCGACATCACAGCACCGGACTGGGGCGGAACCAAATGGAACAAGGTTTCCGTGGATGGCACCAAAACAACCGAGACGGTTCCAATTGTGGAAATTCCCGATATCGACCTGACGCCCTACTACAACTGGGCACTGAAGCATGGAGAGGTTACTAATAGTGTTCATATAAGCTCTTCATACGCACCAAGAGGCGGCATTCTTTGGATCAATGGCAATGTGATGATCGATAGTCATGCCGTTATATCAGGTTCCATCATAGCAACGGGTGATATCATGATTTCGGGCCAGGCCGATGTGAGTCCGACAGAAACCGCCTTCGCACTTGCATCCCGCGACGGGAATGTTGTGATTACATCATCGGGCACCATTACAGGCCTGATCTATGCAAAAACCGGAGGTCTGCAGTATACAGCCAACGGAAACATTGCCGGGCAGATCATTGTAAACGGCGACATTAAGAAGGCCGGCAACTCGGACATCATGACCTCCTTTGCCACATATGTACCATCCCCACCGGCCGGTAGCGTAACCACCGACTACATCGCCATTACCGCGTGGCAGAAATAACCATTCCCCTACCCAAACGCAGCCCCGGTCCTTCTCCTCCCTTGGGATCGGGGCTGTTCTTTTTATGCAAAATCCGCATCTGCTTGACTACGGTGCGAAGGGTGGCTTAGAGCATGTTAAGGAATAATGTGGCCTACACACGTGTGTAGGGCGGGGTCCGAGACCCCGCCGGTCCTGTTGGGCAACCCTCTTCTTGTGCATCGGCGATCATAGATCGCGGATGCAGTCTTGCCTCAAGCTCTCTACAGGGAGGCTAGAGATAGAGGTCGTGGCAAGAGGTTAGAGGAAGTAATGCTCCAAGACTAAAGCCGGACCATAGCATCCCTTTGCTAAAAACGATTTACGCATTAACCTAATCATCGAGCAACACGCAGATGTCGTCCTTGTCGTACAGGTTGCGGCCCACGCGGTTCGGACCGAAGGAACCAACAACCACCCGGTTGACGTCGTTGGTGCGATAATCGGGATCGAAGAAATAGGGATTGCCCCAGGGATCGACGAGTGATCCTTCGTAGTACGGACCTTTCCAGTTATTGTAAGCCCCATCCGTGCTTAGCAAACCGACGCTCGCGCCACCCAGCGTCCATTCCTCGTCACTGCCCGGATTGGTTCTAATGGCCCCGTTGGGCCATTTGCCCGTATCCCAAGCCATTTGCAAAATAGCGGCGGATAGAAACTGCAACTCGGTTCTGGCCTGTTTTTTCCGTGCGGATGCGTTCGCCTTGGTAACGGCCAGCGCGGCCATGGACGCCAGCAATCCAATGATGGCGACCGTTATGGTGATCTCTATGAGCGTGAAGCCTTTTTTTGTATTCATATCCGGATTCTCCAGCTGGGCACTTCTGTCGTTCTACCCAAGGGTTCACGCATATGTAGCATTACCAGTGCCATATCGAATACCGATTTGATCCACCGCTGGTCCATGATTGTATTCGCCTTTCGGTTGACTCGTATCCGGTAAAAAACCAATACTCTGACCACTATTTAAGGAGAATTATCATGGACTTTGACATCATTGTAATCGGAGCGGGCCCCGGGGGCTACCCGGCGGCCATCAAAGCGGCCCAATTAGGCGCGAAAACGGCCATCATCGAGCGCGAATGGCTTGGAGGAACCTGCCTTAACTGTGGCTGCATCCCTACCAAAACCCTGATCGCCGGGGCGGAAGTCTACCAGAAGATTCTGCATGCGGAGAGCTTCGGCATCACGGTAGGTAAACCGGAAATCGACTATCCGGCCATGAAGAAGCGTAAGGACCAGGTTGTGCAAAACCTGCAAAACGGTATTGGATCCCTGCTCAAGGCCCATGGCGTAACCGTGTTTGAAGGTACGGGTTCATTCCGCGACGCCAACACCGTAGCCGTGCAGGCCGCCGACGGGTCGAGCAAGGAGATCACCGGCAAGAACATCATCATTGCCACCGGCTCCACCTCCACGGTTCCGGGCTTTATCCCAAAGCATGAACGCATCGTGGAAAGCCGCGCGTTCCTTGAACTCGAAGAATTGCCCGAAAGCCTGCTGGTGCTGGGCGGTGGATATATCGGATGCGAGCTGGCCTGTATGGCCGCCGGCCTCGGCGTCAAGGTTACCGTCGTCGAACTGCTGGCCGATGTGCTGATGCTCCTCGACAAGGATGTCCGACAAGTCGTTAAGAAAAACATGAAGGACGAACTGGGCATGACCCTCCTTACCGGTGCTGCCATGGAAAACATTGCCGCCAGCGACAAGGGCGTCACGGCCACCGCCGGCGACCAGAAGCTGGAAGCCGACATGCTGCTTGTCGCCATCGGCCGCAGTCCGGTTACCGATGGGCTGAACATCCAAGCGGCGGGGATTGTTCCCAACGAACGGGGCTATATTGAAGTCGACGAGCTGAGCCGCACCAACGTACCGCACATCTACTGTATCGGCGACGTATCCGGCCGCATGCAGCTGGCCCACGCCGCCACTTCCCAGGCTGTCTACGCCGTCGAGCATGCACTCAAGGAGGAAGAGAAGATCGAAGAGGTTGTGATCCCCGGCGTCATCTTCACCTCCCCGGAAGTTGCTCTTGTGGGACTGACCGAGCTGGAAGCAAAAAAGCTTGGCATCGAAACCCACGTCGGGAAATTCGCCTTCCGCGGACTTGGCAAGGCCATGGCGTCAAACGAGACCGAAGGCTTCGTCAAGATCATTGCTGAAAAGGAAACGGACCGCATCATCGGTGCACAATGCGCCGGCCCGCATGCCACCGACCTGATCAGCGAAATGGTCATCGCCGTGCGCGAGGAACTGACGGCCGAGGAATTGGGCAACACAGTTCATGCGCACCCCACCTTCGCCGAAGTATGGATGGAAGCCGCACACGCGCTGCACAAGGCTTGTATCCACGCTCCGCCCGCGCGCTGATTCACCACCAAAATCAATCGCGTAACACGCTCCTGCCTGTCAGGGGCGTTTTGCGTTTTGAGGGTATTGACTGATCGCCGGCAAAACCGTAGCTTTCACGCCAACTTTAGGAACCCGATACCTCTGATGATTTTTAACCGAGCCCATAGCCTAGCCATCGCCCTTTTAACCCTTGCCGCACCGTCACTTGCGAAGGACACCGTCATTCTGAAGAATGGCGACATCCTCTCCGGAACCCTTCTCAGCGAGAACGACGAGCATGTGTATTTCCGTACGGAGGCCTTTGGCGCGGTTAGCCTGCAGACGCAGGATATTGCCGAAATCCGTTTTGAAACCGAGAAACATGGCGAAATCGCCACGCAACCCGCAGCGGCTAAACCCGAGGTCGCGGTTGCCACCAATCCGGTTCCCGAAGCCCCCTCGCCGGCGGAGTTCGTCGGCCCCCTGCCCCAATCGGAGTTAAATACGGAGGAAGAACGCAATCCTTGGTCGGGACAGGCCGGCCTGTCCGTCGCCATGCGCGAGTCGGTCAAGTACAACGCCTCTGGAGTCACCGGAACGGACCGCAACGAAACCTACCGTTTCTACGGCAACATGGGCTGGGATGCCCAGCCAAACAAGCTGATCTGGGACTGGACCTACCGCTACAGCCGCGACGAATACGAAAAGCAGGATGACTACGTCAACATCACGCAACACTACACCCGCGACTTCGAGGAAAAGAACTACTACGCGACCGCCAAAACCATGTACCAGCAAGATTACCGGCGTAAGATCGAGCACGAATACCTCCAAACCGCCGAAATGGGAATCAAGTGGATCGCCCTGCCCGACCTCGAGTTTTCCACGTCCGCCGGCGGCGGCTACCACCAGTACAACCGCATCGCCTACAACGATGCCACCGGCATGAACGAAGAACTGAGCATGTCCCAGCCCAAGTTTATCTTCGACGAATCCCTGCGCTGGCAGGTTATCAATTCACTAACCCTGCTCCAGAAATACACCCACCTGGGCGATCTGACCAACTATCACTTCGTCTTCACGGCCGGCCTCGAAAACAAGCTGATCCGCGATGTGTTCCTGCGGTTGGAATACCGGCTCGACCGCGACACCGAAGTCTACTACGACGACCGCGGCTACTACGACAAGGCCGTCCTCACCAGCCTCCTCTACAAGTTCTAAGCAACGGTCCTGCGAGCAACGACGTAGCGACTGCTGTGGCCGATAGATATGCAGGGCGGGGTCCGAGACCCCGCCGGGCCTCTCTTCTTGTGCATCCGCGATCAATCTAAGGCGGACAAGTGGACCGCTGCGGCATTTTCCCCAACACGATCTAGTATTCTTCTGCCTGTTCGTCGAGCAGCAGGTTTCTGGCGCTGATGCATGGGCCAGGGAACATTTCGACAAACTCGTCGGGGCTTTCTTCGTAGAGTTCGCACATCGACTGGTAGGCCGCCTTGCCGTAGCGCAGCACGCCGCCCAGCTCTTGGCTGACCACATCCTGCATGACGAAACACAGTTCGTCCTCGGTGGAATCCTCCACATTGAGTAACAAGCGGAACTGCTTCGGGTCCACCTTTTCGAGGTTGCGGGTGTAGATGCTGTACTTGACGTACTCCACCACCCGTTGGTTGAAGCCCGCCTCGATCAGGTAGATCAGCTCAACCAGCTCGACCCGCGTCAAGACCAGCCGCACCTTCGGTACATTCACGTCCTCCGGCATGATCGCATTGATCTCATCCATGGTTTCGTCGAAATTTTCCAGGATCTGCTCGCGGGGCATATCGTCCGACTCCGGCATCCAGTGGATCAGCATGTTGTGTTGCGGATCACTGTACAGTAGCGGCATGTCTACCCGGAAGGAGGCTTCGCAATCCGGGCACTCCACCCGATTCAGCCAGTTCTTCATCAGCGCATCCTTTAATGCGGGGTCGGAGACCGCGTTAACGGACTCGTACAGATCAATCTCCTGCTGAAGCCCGCACGACGGGCAGCTAATGTTGTAGGTCTTGCTTCTGCTCATGATATTATAATTCGTGATTCGTTATTCGTTATTCGTGATTCGTGATTCGTTATTCGTTATTCGTGATTTGTTTGGTTATTTTGCCTTCAATTATCCCGAGGTCAAAACATTCCAGGCCTCAACCGTTCATCGTTGAGGATCGCGTGGTACTGATGCTCCAGATCGGATAGCTCGCGCTGCCAGAACATTTCACTGCCCCAGTCAGGGAAGTTGGACTGGAATTTGAAGTCATCCACCTGCGTACTGCACCACGCCAGGAAATAGATGATGCGCATGGCCCGCAGGATCTCCACCAGTCGCAACTGCCGGTCGTCGAATTCAACAAACTGCTCGTAGCCTTCCAGAATCAGGTTGATTTCGTGTCGTGAATGGTTGGCGGCGCCGGGCAGCAACAGCCAGACATCCTGCACTGCGGGCCCCATGACCATGTCGTCGAAATCGATAACCATCAGGCCTTCGCCGGGCCGTTCGAGAATGTTTGCGCGGTGGCAGTCCCCGTGGATACGCTGGAGTTCTACGCCCTCGAATTCCCGCACGGCAATTTCAAGAATCCGACTCGTAACATCCTTGAAGCGGCCGGCTTGGTGCGAGGTCATGAAACCTCCGCGGAGCAGCAGGTCGATCTCGGGCATCGTGGTGGTTTCGGGATGCATCCGCAACCGGTTGTCCGCCGTCCGCCTCGTACCGGCCAGATGAATCCGACCCAACAGGCCGCCGAGCCGTCGCCAGCCCTCATCGGTATGGAGATCCATTTCCCGCCCGGACTTTTTGGGATAGACGGCATAGAGGATGCCCTCAAATTCGCCGATGGTATCCCCGTTTGCGAGTATCAACGGCGCCACGACCGGAATCTCGTCCGCAGCGCAATCGAGCACGAAATCGTGTTCATCGCGGAGGCCGGCGCGCTGCCAGCGGCCGGGCCTGTAGAATTTGGCGATCAGCCGCTCGCCGCCCACGGTTTGGAGCTCGTACACCCGGTTGATGTAACTCGGCAACGGGGACGTCAGGCCGGTCAGGCTACACCCCATGCCGGCTTCGATGGCATCCAGAATCCGGTCGGGCGTCAAGTGGTCGAACGGCGTGCTCATACCTCGAGCGCCTGAAACAGGTGTTCGGCATCCTCGAAGGAATCCACAATGATATCCGGTTTTTCCGCCTCAAGCGTTTGACGGTCGAATTGTCCGTTGCAAACGGCAACCGAAACCATCCCGTTTGACCGGGCGGCTTCGATATCGGAGGGCGTGTCCCCCAGCAGATAGGAACCAGAGGGATTCCCTGCCCGTTCCAATGCAATCGCCGCCATTCGGTTGCGGTCGCCATCGTCGTCGCCGAAGCCTCCGATTTCACTAAAGTAGCGTTCGATACCTCCATGCCGGAGCTTGAGGTAGGCGCATGTGCGGATATTGCCGGTTACCAAACCGAGGTTCCAATGCTTCGAAACCCGTTGCAGAAAGGCCTCCACCCCCGGATAAACCAACGGAGGTTCAAGCGCCATGTTCCGGTCAAGGTATTGCGGAAGCAGCTCAAAGAAGCGGGCCGTTTTGGCGGAATCGGGGGCGACCCCGTTTTCGCGCTGCAATTGCTCCACCACGCGTATATCGGTTGCGCCGGCAAAGTTGATATGCGCCATGTCGACCGAAACCCCATAGGCATCAAGGAACGCCGACGCGAAGGCTATGCGCCCCGAGCCCTTGGCCCGGAGCAATGTGCCGTCGATGTCGCAGAAAATATAGCGGCCCCGCGCCGTCATGATACCGCCTAGTCGACCAGATCAATCAGTTCGCTGATGGCGTCGGTCGGCGAGGCTTCCTTCTTGGGCTGGCGCTCCGCGCGCGGCTCGTTCGAGGATTGCTTCTGGCGGCTCTTGCGGGGAGAACGATTCCCCCGGTTGCCCCCGGAATTGCGATCGGAACCGCGACCGGACTGCTCCTGGTCACCGACCGTATCAAACGCCTTGCGGAACGTGCTCACGCGTAGCTTTCCGCCATTGGAACCGAGCATTTTTTCAGCATCGGCGTTCCCGGTTACCAGGATCGCACCCGATCCGTTGGAACGCGTAATCTTCACCAGCGTCTTCGGATGGTCTTCAGCCGACTTGCTGTAGTGGATCGTGATGCCTTCGAATTTCTTTCCGTCAGGCGCCTTGTTCAGCACCGTTCCACAGATTACCGCGACGACACTGATTTTCTCGCGCTGGGCAAAGCGGGAGAGGCGGCGCAGGGATTGCAGTTGGTTACGCGGCGCAACATTTCCTTTCATTCCGAGGGATTCGTTGAGCGCGACGATATCGACCACCAGCACGGTTTTGGCTGGCTTGAGCAGGTTGAATAAACCCATTGTTATGTCCTTTGTGTTGCATTTTCATTTTTTCCAAGCACATACACCGTCGTTCCTGCCGATCGCGTCATTGAATGGTTTGGCGATGGCTGGCGGTGTGTCGGCGTGCGGATTAAGCGTTAAAACCTAACCCATCCCATCTGCTTGCGCAAGCACGGAATTGGCGTCCGAAACGCAAGAAATTTAAAGAATCGTACCGGCAGGTATGACCGTATTCTTGGGGATCACGATGATCCCTTCCCGTATCCAGTACAGATCCGTCTGCACATCGTCGCCGGTCTTTCCCTCGGGCGTGATGATCACGCCGTCGCCGATGCGGACATTCTTGTCGACAATCGCCTGCTTGATGACGCAGTTCATGCCGATGCCCATCGGGATACCGGAAGGGTGGTTGACGCACCCGTGCTCGTAATAGTCGGCCCCCATGATGATCGAATCTTCGATTTCGGTGCCCTCGCCCACCTTGGCCCGCAAGCCGACGACCGAACGGATAATCCGCTTCCCGGATATGATGCATCCATCGGAAAGCAGGGAATGGCTCAAATCGCACTGGTTGATCTTGGAGGGAGGCAGGTAGCGCATGTTCGTGTAGATCGGGGCGTTCATTTCGTAGAACGAAAAACTGGGCAACGAATCGGCCAAGGCAAGATTGGCCGCCCAGAACGACCGGATCGTACCAATGTCTTCCCAGTATTCGTCAAATACGTAGCTGTAGACCTTATGCGATTCGATGGCCCGGGGAATGATATGCTTCCCGAAATCCGATTCCGTCGTATCGCAGAGCAGTTCAACCAACTCCGGCATGTTGAACACATAGATGCCCATACTCGCCAGATAGCGCTCCTCCTCGTACATCGGAGCACGCAACATGTCCAGCGCAGGGGTATCCCCCGGCTTTTCCGCAAAGCGGACAATGCGACCGTTTTTATCGGTCTGCATAATGCCCAGGCCACCGGCCTCGGACCGGGGCACCGGCTTGGTACTGACCGTCAGGGCCGCCCCGTTTTCAATATGGGATTCAATCACCTTCCGGATGTCCATGCGGTACAACTGGTCGCCCGAAAGAATCACCACGATATCGGGCTGGTCGTCCATGAAGTATCGCATGGAACGGCGCACGGCATCGGCCGTGCCCTGGAACCAACCGTCCGAATCCGGCGTCTGTTCCGCCGCGAGAATCCGCACGTGGCCACCGCTGAACTGGTCGAACCGGAAGGTCGCGGCAATATGCTGGTGCAGGGATACGCTGTTGTATTGGGTCAGCAGGAAAATCTGGCGGATGCCGCTGTTGATGCAGTTGCTGATCGGAATGTCGACCAACCGGTATTTACCGGCGATCGGCACCGCCGGCTTGGCCCGTTCCTTCGTCAAGGGTTGCAACCGGCTCCCAGCTCCACCGCCCAAAATAAGCCCTACAA
The DNA here is from genome assembly GCA_050306215.1 of Pontiella sp. Lineage (GTDB taxonomy): Bacteria > Verrucomicrobiota > Kiritimatiellia > Kiritimatiellales > Pontiellaceae > Pontiella. Next base: position 76,327 of record JBNLGU010000001.1, on the reverse strand, counting down.
CATTCATGCCGTTCTCCCTTCCGTGTTCAACAGTGGCACGTCAAGATGCTAAGCCATTCGGCCAAGCGAGTGAACCAAAAGAAAAGAAATAATTAGCTCTTGCCCTGTACAGGTCGATTCTGTAGAAAAACCCCTCCTTTGCGGTAAGGCAAAAAAAACAACCGTAGCAGGAGCCCCTTTTGGTCCGGTAGCTCAGTTGGTAGAGCATTTGACTTTTAATCAAAGGGTCCCGGGTTCGAGCCCCGGCCGGATCACCAACTCAAGCCCTGCAATCCACTGGATTGCAGGGCTTTTTACATCAGGCTCCGTACATGGTCATTCGAAGGTCTGGATGTTCCTCATCTCAACCCACCCTGCAAAAACTAGTTGCCTTCGGGTGTTTCCGCACCGGCCTCCGAACTGGCCGGAATGCCCAGCAGATCAGGATTGTCCGGCTTGGACGGATCGAACGCACCCGGCTCGGCGCGAAGATGCTTCGCGAGTTCCGGCACCTGCGCCTTGATGCCCTCCACCACGCAACGGGCCAGTTCGTAGGCCCCATAAACATTGTGGTGCGTATCGTCCTTCAACCCCTTGTCCTGTCCCGGAAAGCTGTTGGCCGGATAGTGAACGAACGCCTTGGTCGACCCCTCCGCGCCCAAGGCCGCATAGAACTTCAAGCTCATGGCATGCAGGTCTACGACGGGAACCTTTTGCTCCTTGCCCACCTGCCGCATCGCTTCGGCATAGTCCGTGAGAGTTTCCTGCGGCTCGGCACCCTTCCAGCGGCGTCGCTCCATCGGGGTGACCAGCACGACATTCGCCTTTTTCGCGCGCACCTTGGCAATGTATTCCTCCAGTTCCCGCTTATAGGTCGTGAAGGGGCCCGCGCCGTCGCGCTTGTCCTTTTGGTCGTTGTGGCCAAACTGGATGAACAGGTAATCGCCCGGCTTCATCGTATCCAGAATCTTGTCGAACCGTTTTTCCCACAGGAAGCTAAACAGGGCGCGGCCCGATTCGGCATGGTTGGCCACCGCCACTCCAGGCTCGAAACAGCTGGGGAGCATCTGACCCCAACCGCTCCACGGCTCGCTACGCTGGTCCGTCACCGTCGAGTCGCCGGCGATGTAGACGGTGACGGCCTCCGGAGCCGGCTCGATTTTGACGGCCGTTACCCCCGCCTTGCCCGGCAGGAATTCAAGGAAGAGCATATCGTCCCAATGCGCAATCATCACCGGATCGGTTTCTCGACTGTTCAGCTTAACACGGTCACCGCCTTCGATTTGCGGCTGGCGGATATTCACTGTGAACCGGCGTTGACGGCCATCGACGGTGGCGTCGCTTCTGAGCATCAACCGCCTCGCCTCCGCCTTCACGGTCGCGGCCCGCGCGGTGGCTTCATCATCAAAGATCACGCTTACGTTGTAGTTGCCTTCCGGCAGTTTCGCGACAAACACGTTGGGCCGGTCATCCTTCCAGCCATAGCCGCGGCTGTCGGTATATCCGCTCTGCGGCGCCACGAACGTGTAACCACTGGGCACGCGTCCCTTGCCGAAGTAATACAAACCTTCCGTCTTGGTATTTGCGCACGCAGTCGCTACCACGGCGCTCCCGATTAACATCCATCGTACAATACCATACCTCACAGCTTTTTCTCCTTTACCGATCACCAGTGGCCGGATGCGCGGACTCCAACATTCCAAGTCCTTCGAGCCAACGCCGGCAATCATCCGACCACGTCGATGTCCCTTCGAGATTGCGTGCCAGACCGAGGCCGTGCCCCCCACGGCGGTAGACATGCAGCTCGGCCGGCACGCCCGCCTTGCGCAATGCCAGATAGAACATCACGCTGTTTTCCACCGGGACAACGGTGTCCTCATCCGTATGGAACAAGAAGGTCGGCGGTGTATCCGATGTCACCTGCTTCTCATTGGACAAACTCCTGACCAGCTCTTCGGAAGGATTTTCCCCGATCAAATTGTACTGCGATCCCTGATGGGTATACGGCTCCCCAAAGGCAATGACCGGATAGCAGAGCACCATAAAGTCCGGACGACAGCCAACGCGATCGACCGGATCGGCCGCATCCGGGTCACCCGCATCGAAATGCGTACCGGCGGTGGAGGCTAAATGGCCACCCGCTGAAAAACCCATGATGCCGATGCGGGAAGGATCGACGCCCAACTCCTCGGCACGATAGCGCACCGTGCGGATGGCATGCTGGGCATCCATCAGCGGAATGGGATGTTGATAACCGCCCCGACTCATCCGGTATTCCAGAACGACGGCCGTAACGCCCATGGCATTGAACCATTCGGCGATATCCTTGCCCTCATGACCCATCGCCAAATGGCCATAGCCACCGCCCGGACAAACCACCACCGCCGTACCGTTGCCGGCTTCCGGCTGGTAGATGGTGATTGCCGGAACATCCTTTTGAGGGTCATCGCCTTTGGACCCCGGGGCACCACCCGGCCACAGCGGTTCCCTCTGCAGCTCTCCCGCAACGGCGCCACAGACCAACGACGGTGCTGCCAGGATGGCCATTAATCCGGGAAGCTTTCTGCAAACAGCATGAATCATCATAACTCTCCTCCTTTTCATCATTAGCCTAGCCGAAGATCGGAATGATATGCCGCTTAAGCAGGTTGTTCTTCACATTGCGGCCAATGATGTCCGCATGCTTGTCCAACGCGGAAAAATACTCATCACCCAGCTCGTAGGCCACCTTGTACGCCACATGGATCAACTGGCGGAAACTGGCATTGTATTCCGCGCAGTCCGGTTCGTGGCGAAGGGCATTGGCAAAGGCTTCGGCACCCCACGCCTCAACGGTGGCCGCCGAAGGAAGCTGGCCGGGATCGATATCGATCACCGTGGCATAGGGTGCGGCCAACTCGTCGTACCGGGCCAGCGTCCCGGCATACACTTTCTTGGCCACCGCCAAACCGTCGCCTCCCGCTTCGGCCAGCCCGATCATCTCTTCCAGCCAGGTGGTGCCGGCTGTCTTGACATGCAGGCCCGTGTTCCACTTTTTAAGCACACGATTGATGGACGGGTAGATGGAAAACTTGTCACTGCCCGAATGGACGCTCAACCGCAGGCTGTTCTTCAGACCAAACTGCTCGGCCGCAAATTTCAGGGCTGCCACATCCTGCTCGAACTCCTTTTCGAATTGATCCAGATCGCCCACATAGTCGACCCCCTTGTTGAAGCGCCCGCTGAACTTCGGCGCAATGGTATCGACCGGAATACCCTCGCGGGAAATCATGGCCAGAATAAAGAGCATCTCGACCGGTGTTTGCGGATCGTCGGTTTCATCCATGGAGACCTCGACCTCGAAGCCGCCCGATTTTTCCGATTCGATGTGGCGATAGATCCGACCGGCTTCTTGCACGGCAAACAGGTATTTCTCGGCAATCGCGCGAATCTGGGTTTGTGATACGTGCAACGCCCCGTCGATGCCCGGAAGTTCGACCTCCCCGGCATAGTCATTCATCGCTTCGACAAACTCATCCACCGCCTCGGGTTGGGCGGCCGTACCGATCGCGTCGGCCACATCCAAGGTAAAGAAATCCGCCGTCGCGACAAAGCCATCCACGTTTTTCAGCGAGATGTGGTCGGCGTCGACATAGTATGGCTTGCTCCATCCCAGTTCAGCAACAGCAGAATCCGCTTCCGCACGGACCGATGCCGGTTCGGTATGGACCGTGGTGTGTTCGCGATGCGATTTGTTCCAAACCGGTGAAACCTCAATGCCCTGTTTGGACGCCTCCATATAGGCTCCCAGTTGCGCCTTGCCCTGCCGACCAAAACGGTCCCCGCAACCCAACGTGTATTTCGGTGTAGTTGTCATTACATATTCTCCTTGATCAAAATTTGAACCCGTATCCGGTCACCTTGACGTCATCCATGGTAAAAACGCACCGCTCACAACCCCCCCTTCAGAAACCACTACGGCGCCGGCACGGGTGATTTCAACTCGGAGGCGGACGCCGCAGTGTGCGGCTCGGCGAGCAGCATCGCAGGCATCCCAATTCACACCTCGACCCGACCTATCACAGGGACTCCAACTAGCCTCATGCGCGGTCCTCCTCCGACCATCCTCGAACGATTGAACATAGCAATGCGTTCATTTTCACTCAAGGCAATAGACGCAAAGCAGCGCGCCTGTTTTATACAATACCGCATCCGGCATCCATCGCTCACAATGGGCATGCTCTCGAGGCAAACGGAAGAACCGTACTGACGTACTGGAGGGGAATGCTCCTCGCATTGCATTGCGCGGCCTGCGGATCCTATCTTAGCGCGGAGTGGTTTTTTTACAGAAGGCATGCAAAAGCTCATCAATCATGGGGACTCCTGCATATTTCTCGAGCAAATCTTCACATCCGGAGATAATCTGGGGATCGGTGTGATCATACAGCGAACCGGTGCCGAAGGAGGTCAGCTTTTCCTGGGCAAAGTCATCGATATCTTCCAAAGCCTCCACATAGAGCCTGTTCTGGTTATCCGAGCCCAGCTCTTCAACCAAGGCCTTCACCTTGGTCGCACTTGCTTGCGACAGATCGAGTTCATCGCGCAGGAAAAGCGACCAGTAGTAGGCCCGGTACGGCTCGCGCCCCTTAAGCCGGTCAATCCAGTCGATCACGGCATTTTCGTATTCCTGCAGCTTATCGGGATGTCGTTTTCCCTTGTCGGCCAGATAGCGCCCCTCGAGCCAGACCATGCCCTCCACCATCAACCAGGCCGGCGCATCCTGGTGTCCGCCGTTGAAAAACCGCTGTACCGCGCTTTTTCCGACCGACCGCCTTACACAAGCCGATGCGTAGCGGTTGTAATCGAAGGCCCCATTGATAATGAAGCAGTCGCAATCGGGCGTAGACAGATCATTGGGGAGATATCCGATGCTGGGCATGACTCCATAGCCATCAAGGTTGTCGCAGTTGTAGAAGGCCATGGCCGCACCCCCGGAATTGCCGGTAAAATACAACCGGTCGTCATCGACCGGAAACCGATCCACGATATGCTTTACCGCCTTTTCCGCACTGTCCATGTTCTTGCCGGTGTCGCGGCCGTTTCTCGATTCGATGGATGCCGCCGCGATCCAGCCGGTCAATTCCGCCCCTTCCCGGATGCTCTCCAGCAAATGAGGTGCGCCGCCGCTGTGCTGGGTATAAAACAACAAAGGAGCCTTGCGCCCGGGTTTGAGCGACCGGGGAACATACAGTAGATAATGCGCCTCGCTGCCAGCTTCGAAGGGCCCTAGAACCACACCCTGCTGAAACGATGAAGAGGAAGCGGAGGGGCCGCCGGACGCAACGGTTTTTCCCGTTTGCTCCTTGATGTAATCCTGATCTTCGGCGCTGAGTTTGCTTATGGGTACCGTGATCTTACGGCCGTCCTTCTTTCGAAGCACAACGCTATCCCCTTCCACCGCCTCCATCTTAGCGTAAAGCGTTTGAGATCCATCCGACGACTTCCAGACCCGCAAATACGCCGCAATCGCATTAAACGAAACGAAGGAAACAAGAACCACTGCCATTAAGAACCGCTTCATCTCCACATCTCCCTTTAAGAAGTTACGCGTAGATAAAAAGGATATGGAAAAGAGCGCCGAAGCTCAATAAAAGACCTTCCAGAGAAAGAGTCCATGCGGCTGGGCGGTCGGAACGACGGCGGTGCGTTTACCGTGCGCAAAAATATCGTGCACGAATTCCGGCTCTCTCCGGCCCATACCGACTTCGATGAGAAAACCCGCAAGGCTGCGCACCATCTTGTAGAGAAAGCCGTTGCCCTGCACTTCCAGCGTAATGTCGGCACCATGCTTGCGAACATAAAACGAACGGATCGTGCGCACGGTACCGTCCAGCTCCCGCTTCGGGTTGGCGGAGAACGGTGCAAAGTCATGTTCCCCGACCAATAGCTCCGCCGCCCGACGCATGCGCTCGACGTCCAACCGGCGGCCTTCCTGCAGGCGGTACAGCCTTTTCGGTGGCGGCACCAGCAGGCCGTTGTAGATAAAGTAGCGGTATTCCTTGCCGACCGCGCTGAAGCGGGCGTGAAAATCGGAAGACACCTGCTCGAAGGTCATGACCCGGATATCGCGGTCCAGCTGGGCATTGAGACCGCGCTGGAAATACCTGGGGTCAACCGGCTTGTTGAGGTCGAAATGGGCCACCTGCGCACGGGCATGAACGCCGGCATCGGTGCGGCCGGACGACTCGACCCGCACATGCTTCTGGCAGGTCATTTCGGACAACAGGCGCTCCAGCTCGCCCTGCACCGTGCGGTGGCTGGGTTGCACCTGCCAGCCCGAATAGTTCGTCCCGTCGTAGGAAACCTTGATTTTGTAGCGTGTCGGCATAGGGCGCATAACTTCCATGCATTGACCGGATACTGCAAGCCTTTTCATTTTGTGCAGATATTCTGTGTACGAACTGCATTTGTTTTGCCAGCGCATAGATGGACCACTACACTACCCAAATGAAGTTGCGCGCCGCCATATACTTCCTTCTTCTAGCCCCTGTTTTGGCCAGCGCCAACCGGGATCGGGATTCATTTTATGTTTGGCAGCAACAGTGGTCGTCCGCCGTGTTCTCAGCCGTATCAAACGAACCGGCCACGACGCTTTATCCCATTGCCGCCACGGTTCCGGGATCAGGCGAAAGCCGGTTGGTCGATATCCCATGGCAACGGTTGGCGGCTCTGCAACACCGCATCGTGCCGGTCATCCGGATTCCACTGAAAGCCTTCCGGCGCGACGATATTGGGCATGAACTTTCACGGCTTACGACGCTACTACTAGAGGCCGGAAAGCCCTGCGCCGTGAATGAGATCCAGCTGGATCTCGATTGCCCCGAGCGGTTGCTACCGGAGTACCGGAAGCTGATTGCCGATTACCGGGCACAGTGGCCCGACCTCCATATGTCCATCACCGCCCTGCCTTGCCATCTCGACAACAAAACTTTCCGTCCGCTGGCCGAAGCCGTCGACAGCTTCACGTTGCAGGTTCACGGACTGGATGTCCCCGGCCACGTCGATGAGCCCGCGGCTTTGCTGGATCTTGGAACGGCGGAACGGGCCATAAGGCAGGCCGAGGCACTGGGCCGGCCCTACCGCATCGCCCTGCCCTGCTATGCCTACGAACTAAACTTCGATGCCGGTTCCGGCAAGTTCCTTTTCCTGACCGCGGAACATCCGGCGCAACGGACGGACACCATCAAGAAACGGATCGCCTCGAAGACCGATGAGGTATTAAAGCTCCTCCAGGAAGTAAACGAGCTTAAACAGGCCCAAGGCATAATCTGGTTCCGCCTGCCGGTCGAGGGCGACCGGCTCTGCTGGCCGCGAGCAACGCTCGCACAGTTGCAGCAGGGTGTACGACCCGGCGACCGGATCACGTGCAAGGTCATTCCCGTCAGTGATTCCACGATTGAACTGGAACTGGTGAATGAAAACCTGATCCGATCCGCCACAGCGGCGCTTCAGCTGGTTTGGGTGCAGCCGCGTGGCAACTACGACCTCTATCACGATATCGATGCAAAGACCTTCCCGGGCACCCTGCCACCCGAGCTGGTCGTCTCCCTGCCGCCCCCCGGCCAAGCTGTGCGCATCGGCTGGTTTGAAACCGATCAACCCCCAACCATTCATATTGAACTCCAATGAAAAAACGACTGCTCACCCTGCTTCTTAGTGCATCAACCGCATTTGCCTGCGGCCCATATTTTCCGCCCAGCTACCTGAACGGGCACCCCGATGATCCGACCGGCGATTTTTCGGAGCGCATCAACGTTCCACTGGAACTGCTCTATCTGGCGCAGGAATACAGCCTTATCGACGACCATGTGTTTCCCGACAGCGAGGCTGGCTCGCTGGAGGCGGACATCGCCGATTTCACGGAAGCCGCCACCGCCCTCGCTTGGACCTCCCGGATCGAACCCTATGCAAAGTATGCACAAAACATCCGTGGCGGAGCAACGAATGCGGTTCCGCCGAACGTTCCCGAGGCCTTGCAGGAATTCATACTCTACACCGAAGGCTACCGTGAAATGCAGGCCGACCCCGATCTGGTCGAACCCGAATCGTGGATCCGGTTGCTGAAGCTTGATCCGGCACAGCGCCACTACCGAACAACGTGGGCAAACTATATGCTCGGCAATCTGGCATCCAGCCACGGGCAGCCGGCCCGGGGAGCGGACTTCTATGCAGACTGCCGGCAGGCCGAGCGGGACGGTTTTGCCGACGCCCTCGGGCTGGCCCACGCCACATACAAACGTGGATACCTCTCCCAAACCAACCGGGTCGACCGCATCCGCAGCGGCGTGCGAGCGGTGGCATACTACCGCATGGCGACCGATCAAAAAAGGATGCAGCACTGCCTCGATCACCTGCAAAAAGAACTCAATGATGCCGCAAATGAAGCAAAACTGCCGCTTGAAGATCCGCTATGCCTGGAAGCAGCCGCCTTGTTCCAGTTTGGCAATACGGACCTGATTGCCCGGATGGATCAAGCCCCCCCGCTCAAGATTACCCCGCGGCTCGCCTGGTTCATGTATCGCAGCGGCCGGATCAACGAGGGCGAAGCCTACCTGAACCACTGCCCGCCCGACGATGCCTTGGCCAACTGGCTCCGCTTCCGCACGGCCCAGCGGAACGGTCGCAATGCAGACGCCATAGGGCACCTACGCAAATGGATGCAAGCGCTCCAGACCAGCGACCGCATGATCTTCAGTACCTGGTATCGGTTCTCAGTATCCACGGCGTCCATCCTGGAAGGGAACCTTGGCAAGCTGCTCGTGACCGAAGGCGACATGGTTTCGGCGCTGGACTGCTTCACGAAGGCTGGATCGTACCCGGACGCCGCGCTCATTGCCGAACGGTACATGTCGTCGGATGTCTTGAAGTCCTATGTCGACACCTTCGATCAACGACCCAGCGACGCATCCTACGAACCCATTTATTTCTACGGAAAAACCGACCAGTCGGAGGAATACGTCGAATACAAGCTGTCCAACCTGCTGGCCCGCCGCCTCTTCCGCGAAGGCCGGACGGAGGAGGCACAAGCCTACTATGCCCCGCAGTGGGCGCAATTGCTGGCGACCTACCTTGATGCACTGAAGCGGGCGGAGAACCCCCGGCTCAGCCGCGATGAACGCGCCGCCCACCTGTTCCACGCAGCCCGCATCATGCGCTGGAAGGGTATGGAACTGAGCGGAACCGCCATGGCGCCGGACTACACGATCGTCGATGGAAACTTCCAGCATGGCGGAATCGTCCGGGAGGCCGAAGTGGCGGGCTCAGCCGGAGCGAAAACCTACGCAAGCCATGCGCCCGAACCGGACGTCCGTTTCCACTATCGGCCGATCGCCGTGGAGCTGGCCGCCCGGGCGGCCGACCTTTCCAAAAACCGGCACCAGCGGGCCACGATTCTCTGGTCGGCCGGTGCATGGATCATGGGCCGACACCCCCAGGAAGCGGATGTCTACTACAAGCAACTCGCCCGCATCCGCTTTCAAGCGCTGGGCAAGGCCGCAGATGAACAGCGCTGGTTCCCGCCGGCCACCCCGGAGCTGGAGGCCGCCTTTCGCAGCGTTGAATACGTATCGCCCAAAACGCTCGCGAGCGTGGCGAAGGAATACGGCAGGTAATGCGGCCTAATAGTGCCCGGTTTCGGCGGCGATCCAGTTGAGGAAATCGCGGTTGCCGTCGGCGATCGGCAGGCAGACGATGCAGGGGCAGTCGTAGGAATGCAGTTCCTTGATCCTCACGATCAGTTCCGGCTTGCGCTCGGCCGAGGTTTTCAGAACCAGGGCGACCTCGTTATCCTCGCAAACCTTTCCCTGCCACCAGTAGATCGATTCCATCCCCCCCAGCAGATTGGCACAGGCCGCAAGGCGCTCCCCGACCACGGTTTTGGCAATGCGTCGTGCTTCGTCGCCGTCCTTCGCCGTCACATACACAAACAAGGTGTCCATACTGCTCCTTACTACACCGATTTAGACAAAATGATTGGGTGGCAAAATAATTTTCATTCCCCGATCAGAAATCATTCTGCCACAAAATTATTCTGCCTATTATTTATTCCGCCACTGTCCCTCCCCGCCATGGAATAGCCAGTCGGCCTCGGGCATGCCCCACTCGCCCGGCGGATAGGCATAGGGTTTCAACTGGTCCAAGTTGTCGAGTATTGGCTGGACCACACGCCATTCGGCTTCCACCTCGTCGGAACGGGTGAACAACGTCGAGTCGCCGTGCAATGTATCGAGCAGCAACCGCTCGTAGGCTTCGGGCAACGATTTATTCCACGTACCCGAATAGGAAAAATCCATCTTCACATCTTCAACCACGAACCGCATGCCGGGGCGCTTGGTGCCGACACGCAGGAAAATGCCTTCGTTGGGCTGGATCTGGAAAATCAGCGTGTTGGGCTTGATGCGGGTGATGTCGCAGACATCGTCTTCGCACTCCACCTGCTGGAAGAGTTGCAGCGGCGGCACCTTGAACTGGACTACGATTTCGGTGGTTTTCTTCGCCATCCGTTTCCCCGTGCGCAAAAGGATCGGTACGCCGGCCCAGCGCCAATTGTTGATGGCCAACCGCATCGCGGCGAAGGTTTCGGTTTGGGAATCGGGTTCGATGCGATCCTCCTCCAGATAGCCAAGGATCCGTTTGCCGTCATCGTCAACGCCGCCGCCATACTGCCCACGGCATACCGCATCGGAAATATTCTTTCGGATATCCAACCGGGTGGCATTGAGCACCTTCACCTTTTCGTTGCGGATCGACTCCGCCGACAGGTCGCCGGGTGCTTCCATGGTAACCAGGCAGAGCAGTTGCAACAGATGGTTGGTCACCATGTCGCGCAGCGCGCCGTATTCGTCGTAGTAGCCGCCCCGCCCCTTTTCCATGCCAACGGTTTCGGAGGCCGTGATCTGGATATGGTCGATGTAGCTGCGGTTGAATACCGGTTCAAAGATTGCATTGGCGAAGCGGAACGACAGGATGTTCTGCACCGTCTCCTTCCCGAGATAGTGGTCGATGCGGTAGATCTGCGTCTCGTCCAGATGACGCAGAAGCGCAGCGTTCAGTGCCCGGGCGCTGGCCAAATCCTTGCCGAACGGCTTTTCGATCACCACGCGCGACCAGTTGGCTGCGCCCGGTTTCGCAATCAGCCCGACCTCTTTCATCAACTGCACCGCCGTTTCGAACAGGTCCGGAATAATGGAAAGATAGTAGAGGCGGTTTACCGGGTAGGTTTCCGTATCGGCAAACTTATCCTGAAGCGCCTCATAGGCCGCTGGCGTGGAAATATCGCCCTTGTGGTAGCGGATATGCTGTACAAATTTCCGAACGGCCTCCTCCTCGACCGGCAGGCGCGAGAACTCCTTGATCGAGTCCGCCATCATGTTGCGGAATACCTCGTCGTCGTAGTCGCGCCGGGCAAACCCGACGATGGTAAAGCGGGAGGGCAGCAAATTCTGCGCATATGCAATGTATAGCGCCGGAATGAGCTTGCGGTGGGTCAGGTCGCCCGACGCTCCGAAAATAACGATGGTGACGGGATCCTGAACGCGGCTTTCGCCGATGGATTGCGATGATGACATGTGTTAAATCTCCTAATTGAATGTCGGGAATCTACACGGGGGACCTTGGCTTTTCAACGCTTGCCGTTCCCTCGTTTTACCGCTACCGTACTGCCCATCCATACTATGAAGATACTCGTCCGACACCTGTTCATGAATCTGCTGATGCCGCTGCTCTACTTGCTGGTGGCCTTCACGTTGTTGTTCATCATCGCCGACCTCATGGACAATTCCACCGAGTTGCTGCGCGTGAAGGCCTCGCCCTGGCTGTTGCTTCACTACTACAGCCTGAAGCTGCCGTCACTGGTAATCTTCATCGTCCCGATCTGCCTGTTGCTGGCCACGCTCTACAGCCTTTCCATGCTCACGCGCCATAACGAAATCGTCGCCATGCGCGCAAGCGGCGTCAGCATCTACCGCATCGTTCGCCCCTATATCCTGATGGGGTTCATCTGCTTCGTGCTCACGGCCATCGTCAACGAATATACCGGCCCGAAGTTTTCCTACCGCGCCAACCAACTGCTCAAAAGCCAGACCGATGCCACCGAGGATGTCTATTACCAGCAGATCGCCCTCGAAAATCCAGCAGTCGGCCATAGTTGGTACATTGAACGGTTCGATACCCGTCCGCCTAAATATGTCATGGAAGGCATCATCCTGCGCAAGATTCGGCCCGACGGGTCGGACGAATGGAAGATCACCGCCCGCAAGGGCCAGTGGCTCGACCACCGCTGGTGGTTTACCGACGGTGCCATCCAGCACTACGATGTAAACAACAACCTAACCGGCATGGCCGAGCCCTTCCAGACGCGCGAAATGCGCAACCTCCCCGAAACCCCCGAAAACTTTCTCGGTGAAGCAAAGAATGAAAGCTACTGGTCATCAATTGAACTTTGGAGCTACATGCACAGTCACCAGTATCTCCCAGAAGATGTCCTGAACAGGAAAGAAGTCGATTTTCACCACAAGCTCACCATGCCCTTTATCTGTGTAATCGCCACCATCATCGGGATTCCCGTGGGAGCACACACCGGCCGCAAGGGGGCGCTCGCTGGCATCATGCTCGCGATCGGCTCGTTCTTCGGCTTCTACGCCCTCCAGTTTTTCATGGAATACCTCGCGAAACAGATGATTTTAGCCCCTTGGGCCGGCGCATGGACCGCCGTCATCGTCTTCGCCGTCATTGGCTCCATTGAAATCCATAAGATGCGGTAGTCGCTTCCGGTTCCAAGGAACGGGCAACCCACGACAGCGATAATCATCCCTCGCAGAGACGCAAAGAACGCGGAGAAAATACAGAATGGAACCGCGCGTCAATCGCCACGCATCACGTATTCCGGATCTCTTCTGAAATGCGCATGGAGCAGTAGCGTTCGCCGCACATGGAGCAATAGTGCTGGTCGACTTGGTCGCGCTCTTCCGGCGGGAGCGAAGCACGGCGGTATTCGCGGGCGCGCTCAGGATCGAAGGAAATATTGTACTGGTCCTCCCACCGAAACTCACCCCGCGCCTTGCGCATCGCCTCGTCGCGGTCGATGGCACCGGCTACACCTTTCGCCAAGTCGGCGGCGTGCGCGGCAATTTTGTGGACGATGACCCCTTCCTTCACGTCGTTGCGGTCCGGCAGTCCCAAGTGCTCCTTCGGCGTAACGTAGCAGAGCATGGAGGTTCCGTACCACCCGATGACCGCCCCGCCGATGGCGGAGTTGATGTGGTCGTACCCGGCCGCACAATCGGTGACCAGCGGGCCGAGGGTGTAGAACGGCGCTTCAAAGCAATCCTGCAATTGCAGGTCCATGTTGACCTTGATCTTGTCGAGCGGCACGTGGCCAGGCCCCTCAATCATCACTTGGCAACCGTATTCCCACGCAATCTGGGTCAACTCGCCCAAGGTCCGCAGCTCGCTCAGTTGCGCTTCGTCATTAGCATCCGCGATGCAACCGGGGCGCATGCCATCGCCCAGCGAGAAGGTAATGTCGTAGGCGCGCATGATTTCGCAGATTTCGCGAAAATGGGTATAGAGGAAGTTCTCTTCGTTGTTGTCGATCATCCACTTGGCCATGATCGATCCGCCGCGACTGACGATGCCGAGCTTGCGGTTCTTGGCATGCGGAATATCCTTGCGCAGCACGCCGGCATGGATGGTGAAATAGTCGATCCCCTGCTCCGCCTGCTCGATGAGCGTATCGCGGTAGAGTTCCCAGCCCAGGCCTTCGGCATCGTCGTCGATCTTCTTCATGGCCTGGTAGAGCGGCACGGTACCGATCGGCGTCGGCGCATTACGCACGATCCACTCGCGCGTGTCGTGGATGTCCGCGCCCGTGGAAAGATCCATGACGGTGTCCGCGCCCCACAGCGTGGCCCAGCGCATCTTATCGACCTCTTCCTCGATGGAGGAACCGAGGGCCGAGTTGCCGATATTGGCGTTGATCTTGGTGCGAAACTTCCGTCCGATGATCATCGGCTCGGCTTCGGGATGGTTGATGTTGAGTGGAATGACGGCGCGGCCGGCGGCAACCTCGTCGCGCACGAATTCGGGCGGAACCTGCTCGCGGATGGCCACGAATTCCATTTCGGGAGTAATGATGCCCGCACGTGCATAGCTTAGCTGGGTCACGGATGTTCCGGCCCTGGCGCGGAGTGGGCGGCGTTCCAACCCCTTGAAGGCCTTGTCGGGATTGGAGAGGATATCCACTCCGGAAGCATGCGCCTCGGTATCATCCCGTTCGGCAATCCAGGCGGAGCGGATGGCCGGCAAACCGCGCTTCAAATCCGGCTCGAACGCAGCGTCGGTATAGGGGCCGCTGACATCGTAGAGACGCAGGTTGTCGTTGTCGCCATGTAGTTTGATTTCACGAAAAGGTACGCGTATGTCGGGCCGCGAACCCTGCTCATAGACTTTTTCCGACCGGGGGAAATATTTACCGTAACCACTCATCGCCATTTTACCTATTGTTTGAGCCACGGATCAACACCGAGGAACACGGAGAGAAGAGAATCAGGGTTAATCCGTGTTAATCCATAGCCTAGAATTAGCAGGCGGGGTGCAAAGCAAAAGGGATCATCGCTTCCCTTCGCGGCATGACCCGCACAGGTTCCAAGGGTGGTCATCTCAGCCCACAACAGCAGGCACCCCTAGCGAACAAGAAAGCAAGCTACCCGAATGCACAGGGGTTGCAAACCAATTCCTCAAAAAACCCCCATGAGGAATACGGCTATTTGCGGGCGCGCCGGGTAAGCGTGAAATAACCCAGAATCCCGTTGGATATGCCGCGGGCCACGTTTTCACGATAGCTGACGCTGTTGAGTAGCGATTCCTCGGACGGATTGGTCACGAAGCCGCATTCAACGAGCGCCGCCGGACACGGGGCGTTCCGGAGTACGGCATAGCGGGCGCGGCGCAGGCCGCGGTCCTTGCGCTGGCTGGCCTTGACATGGTTGCTCTGCAGGGAGAAACCCAGCACGGAGTTGGCGACATCGTATTTATTGTTCTGCATCGTAAACGTATCGCCGGGTTCGCCATAGTGGTTGCTCGAATCGGCCCCTTCGATCGTCATGACGAATGTTTCCACCCCGCTCACACTGGAATCGCCGGCCGCATCGGCGTGAATGCTGACGAACAGGTCGGCCGCCACCTTGGCGGCATAGTCGGAGCGCTGCTGGAGCGTCGGATAGGTGTCGCCCGTACGTGTCATCCGAATGGTAATCCCGCGCTGCGCCAAGTGCTTCCGCACCCGGTGGGAAATATCGAGCACGACGTTTTTCTCGTAGATCTTGCTGGGCCCGATGGCCCCCGTATCCTTGCCGCCGTGGCCGGGATCGATCACCACGACCTTGGGGATCCGCTTGGGCAGGTAGGCATAGGCGCGCAGGATCGGATCGATCCCCTTCTTGAAATCGTCCTCCCTGATCGCCCAGGAATTGCCTGATCCACGGCAGGGATGGTGCAACCAGACCATGACGCCGTTGATCCACGCCCGCCGGCTGTTGGTTTCGAATTCAAGTCGGTTCCACTTGTTTTCAAGGCGCACCTTGTTCGACGACCTCGACATTTTCATCGTGTATAACCGGGCCATATAGGAAAGGGAGACCGATCCTTTGGGCGCCGACCGGGCCTCCACGGTTACCGATTGGCATCCGGCCAACAGCACGACTTGGTAGAGAAACAGCTTTCTGGTAATGGAATGCATAAAACCTCGAGAGCGAAGGTATAGAAACCGAATATGTTTGGAAAGAGCCGATTCAATCCGTTTTAATTCCGATGTTTTAACGATACAAACACCCCGTTGCAGGAGAATCGCCATGGCCATGATTGAAACCCGTTTCGACTCGCAAGTGCTCGATCTCTCGCTCGGCATGAACATCATCCTGCCGGAACACCCGCAGGCGTGGGACGAGCCTCCGGCCGTCCTCTATCTACTCCACGGCCTTTCCGACGACCACACGATCTGGAGCCGCCGCACGTCCATCGAACGCTACGCCTTCGAGTACAATCTGGCGGTGGTCATGCCCGATGCCTACAAGAGCTTCTATTGCGACATGGCCCACGGTTCGGACTACTGGACCTTCCTGTCCGAAGAGCTTCCCATGCTGATAAAGCGCTGGTTCAAGGTTTCGGACGATCCGGCGCGCACATTTGTGGCAGGCCTGTCCATGGGCGGTTACGGCGCCTTGAAACTGGCTTTGGGCAATCCCGGCCAATATGCCGCGGCCGCCTCGATCTTCGGCGCGCTTGATCTGGCGGCCCATACCGAGGACGATTGGAACGAATCGCGCATGCGCACCTTCAAGGCGGTTTTCGGCGATGTGGCCGACATCAAGGATTCCGACAACGACCTGATTGCCGGCATCGGCCGGCTTGCGGCGATCCCCGACACCCGTTTCTACCTCTGTGTCGGCACCGAGGACTATCTCTACCGGGATTCCACCACCTTCCGCGATACGGCCCTCAAGGCCGGCCTGGACGTCACCTACGAAGAAGAGGCCGGCGCCCACGAGTGGGGATTCGTCGACCGCCATATCCAACGCATCCTGGAATGGTTGCCGATAGCACGGCTGCCCAGCAACGCTTAAGCGGTCGAATCCTACTGCTTCGCGATGTAGCGGGCGATGTCCTCGAGGCGTACGAAGCCGACCGGGTGGTGGCGCGAATCCACCACGACGGCGCTGTGCCGCGGGTTGCGGCGCAGACGGTAGAAGGCGGATTTGAGATTGCGGTTTTCCGGCAGCTTAAGCACATCCTCCGCATAGGGTCTCAGCTCGGCGTCGTCGGCGAGCCTGCGGTGGACCACCGAGAACATGGAGACGAACCCGATCACGGTGTGGCGGTGCATCATGAGGGCATAGGTGGTTTCCCGCCGCTCCAGCAACCGCTTGAAATCCGCAACCGTGGCCGTATCGGGCAAGCGCGGGATTTCCTTGAGGGGCGTCATTAATTCCCTGACCGGCACACGGTGCATCGAGGTCACATTGTCGAGCATGCGGTTCTGGTGCGATGTGATCACCCCTTCTTTTTCCCCCACGGTGAAATATTCGCGCAGGGCATCGGGCGACAGGCGGTGCAGGTCGCGGCCGGCGGCACTGTCGGCCCCGTGGGTCAGGAAGCGGAACAGTTGCTTCAACGACCAGGTAATCGGCAGAAACATCCATACCAGCAGGCGCAGAAGCCCCGCCAGACGGTACATCAGCGTATCCGCCTTTTTGCGGAACAGGTTTTTTGGCCCCACTTCGGCGAAGAGAAACAACGGGAACATGAGCGTCAGTGTGGCAGCGATCTCGGCCGACCAGGGAATAAAACCCAGCAGCATCCGGGTCTCATGGAGTCCGGCCCGGAGATAAAGATCCGTCGCGCCCATGGATACCACGTAGTTGGCTATATTGTTGCAGATCAACACCGTGTATATGAAAATATACGGAAACCGAAGCACCCGCGACAACACCACCGCCGAACGGCGGCCATCCCGCTCGCGACGCCGCAACCGGATGTGGTTGATCATATAGCTCCCGGTTTCGACGCCGGAAAAAAGGGCCGAACCAAGGAACCCCAGTGCGATGGCAAGAAGCGTTGCGTTCATCGCTCTTCGCCTCCATTGGATTCGCTTTCGAGCTCCAACCGCACCAGCTCGATGCGGTTCGAACGGACCTGTTCCACCGTAAAGCGGAGATTGCCGACCTGCGCCACATCGCCCGGCCGCGGCAGGTGGTTGAGCAACGACACCACCAGACCGCTCAAGGTATCCAACGCCAGCCCCTGCATCATTTCACGTGGCAGGAACCCCACGAACAGGCTGCGCCACTCCCGGATGCCCAGGCTACCCTGCAAGCGATAGGTGGACTCGCCCAGTTGCTCGATCGGCGGGGCTTCCATGACGTCGAATTCCCCCACGACCTCCTCCAGCAAGTCCTCCAGGCAAACCGTACCGGCCAACCCGCCATATTCGTTGACCACGCAGACCATGCGCAGGTCCTCATCCAGGAACTCCTGCAGCATCTGGTCGGCTCGCTTCGTTTCCGGCACAAACTTCACCGGCAGAGCGTAGTCGCCTAACGGCCGGTCCGACTGGCCGTCAACAAACAGGCGGCGCGTCTCCACCACCCCGACAATATTGTCTTCTTCGTCCTCGTAGATGGGAATCAGCTCCAGCTGTTCCTCGGCTGCCTCGGAAAGGGCTTCGCCGGCCGGGGCATCGGCCCGGCGGAACATCTGCTCCACGCGCGGCACCATCAGTTCCCGCACCCGGATTTCCGGGAGGTTCACAATATCTTCCACAATGGCTTTTTCCTGCTTGCCGAACGAGGGGTCGTGGTGCGTGGAATCCACCAGCATCCGCAGTTCGTCCGCCCCGAGACGGTGGTCATGTTGCTCCTCCGGCTCAAAGCGGCGCGTGATGGATTCGAGCAGCCGGCGCAAAGGCCCAAGAAAATGGAACCAACCAAGCAACGGGAGGGAATTCAAGCGGACCAGCCGCTCCGGAAAGGAAATCCCGATGGCCTTGGGCAGGATTTCCCCCACCAGGATCACCAGCAAGAGCACCGCCACGCCCACAATGGCCTGCCACCAGTCGCCAAAACGGGCCGCAATGCGCAGCCCCAGTGCGGCACTCATGGAAAAGTAGAGGATGTTGACGACCAGATTGCCGAACAGAATGGCCACCAGCAGGCCCGATGGATTGTTCGTCAACAGGTGCAGCAAGCGCTCAACCTGGTGGCCCTCGTGCCGTAGACGCCGGATCTGGCTGCGGCTCAACGAAAACAGTGCCGACTCGGTTCCCGAGAAAAAGGCCGAGCAGAGTAGCAGGAAGGCCATGGTGGCCAAGGTCAGAAGCTGGTCGGCAAACAGGTCCAAAACGATACATCCTCTTTGTTTACTCCACCCATTTAAGCCTTCCTCCCAAAGGAATGGAAGCCTGTGCCGACTTTTTTAGCGCGCCCCGGAACTTTCCGCTTCAAAAACGCCGGGGTTCGGATAAGGTGTCTGGCTATGAAGAAATTCAGCATCCAATCCCGCTCTCGTACGGACTTCATTAAAATCGACCAACAAGTGGCCGAAATCGTGCTTGAATCCGGGCTGTCGGAGGGCGTTGTAACGGTTTTCATTCCCCACACGACGGCCGGCGTGACGATCAACGAAAACGCCGATCCGGATGTGACGGCGGACATGGAACTGGTGCTGGACCGGGTAGTTCCCTGGACCGGGGGCTACAGCCACTTTGAAGGAAATACCGCTGCGCACGTAAAGGCCAGCTTCATGGGCTCGTCCGCCCAGGTGATCGTTTCCGGAGGGAAACTGCAACTGGGAACCTGGCAAAGCCTCTATTTTTGTGAATTTGACGGACCGCGCACCCGGCAGGTGTGGGTTAAAGGAATTTCGGAATGAAAAACAACAGGATGTTCATCTACGGCGCGGGCACCCTCCTCGTCCTCGCCATGTTCGTGGGATGTGGAGGACGCTCGGGCGAACGCGAATTCGACAAGGCCATGAAGGCCTGGGAAAAGGGCAATCTCGTACAGGCCCGCACCCTGTTCGAAAAGTCGACTGCACGGCTCTCCGGCAACGACAAGAAGTCGCTGGCCTTCAACAATCTGGGATTGGTCCTTTGGCAACTGGACGAACCGGAATCGGCCGCCAACGCCTTTAGCGATGCCTGCACCCTGTCGGAAACCATCACCGATGCCCGCCTGAACCTCGCCATGGCCGAGTTCCATTCCGGACGGATCGACGACGCCAAGCTGTCGCTCGGCATGTATCTCGGCGAAAACCCCGACAGCAAGCCTGCGCTGGCCCTGCAGAGCCTGGTTGCCGCGCAACAGCGCGACTGGGCCAAGGCATCGCGGATCCTGTACAAATCCGCCGCGGCCGATCCGCGGGATGCAGCCATCCAGAATGCACTTGCGCTTGCCGAAGCCAAGGGTGGACAAAACCCGGCTCCCGCCGTAACGCGGCTCAAGCAGCTGATTATCGCCCACCCGGACTACGCCCCCGCGCTCTACAACCTCGCCGTCATTCACGACCGGATACTCAACGATAAAACCGCCGCGCTGAGCTATTACAGGGGCTACCTGAAAAAAGCCGGCGACGACGGAAGCCATGTAGCCAATGCCCAGCAGGCCATTGCCCTCCTGAGCGGACAGTCCTCCGGCACCGCTGCTTCTTCCCGCGGGAATCCAGCCGATGCGCAGCAGTTTCTCAAGGAAGGTGACCGCCTGTTCAGCGAAAAGAAATATGCCGAGGCATTTGCCCAGTACCGGAATGCGGCCAACGCCGACCCCAGTCTGAAGGAAGCCTACTACCGCGAAGGGCTGGCCAGTTTCTACCAAGCCAACTACGACACGGTCCAGAAGGTGTGCCGGCAGGCGTTGACGATCGAGCCTTCCTATGCAGACGCGCGCTACCTCATTGCATACAGCTACCTGCAACAGCAGAAATGGGAGGATGCTGAACGGGAGGCGCGCGAGCTCGTCAAGGTCGATCCCAAGCGCGGCGAAAGCATGCTCAAGCATATCGCAGACGAACGCAAGTAGGTTTCGGCTCAGGGCTTGGGCGGAAAGTCCGCCAGAATCTTCGCTACGGCGGAATGGATGATCTCCGCCCCCTTCTCGGGATCAGGATCTTCGTAGGTCGCGCGACGGCCCACACCCCGCCAGATGGTTTTCCCGCTCGTCCCGCCGATCACATCGATGGTCAGATAGCCTTCGTCATAGTCGGAGATCGACGTGTTGTAGCCGATCCCGCCGAATCCGTCATACAGGCCGGTGCCGAACCCAAAAACCCAGGTGTCACCGCTGATGCGGCGCTTGCTTTCCATATAGTAGGCCACCAGGACGTCCGCACGATCCGGCTCCGCCGGAGCAAACCCCTTGACCTCCAAGATCGCATTGATCGCGGTGCGGATACGCTTGTCCTGCAGGTCGTTGTCGATTTGCGGATTACCGGTTTTCGGTTGCGTGGCATACTTCCATGCATAGGTCTTGAGCATGGAAAAGTCGATCGATGTGTCGTAGTCTCGTTGCACCGACACCGAGGAACAACCGGATATCAGCACAACGGTAGCCAGTGTTAGCAAGAAACGTATCATGAGCAATGACCTCTGTTTTCTACGCTTCCAGTATACCCGAAGTCCGCCGGTTTCCAAGCAAGGGCTCAACCGAAGCGCTTCTTCACATGCCGGATCATCATGCGGTCGATCCATCCGGCGGGCACATAGCGCGCGGCCCAACTGCCCAAATGAGCGGGCAACGTCACGCAATAGCGCATTTTCGGATGCGACGACTCCAGCGCATGCGCAATCTTTGCGGCCACGGCTTCCGGGGGTAGGCGGAAGCGGTCTTCCGCCATGCCGCCATTGCGGCGCTTTTCGAAATATTGCCTATACGCCGAACCAAACCGCGCATGATCCGCGTCCAGGGCCTGTTCCCCTTCCCCTGCGCAATTGGTTGAAAAGCGCGTACGGATGGGACCGGGCTCGACGATGGACACGCTGATGCCGTCCGGAGACAGCTCGATGCGTTGTGCATCGCTGACCGCTTCCAGCGCAAATTTCGAGGCGGAATAGATGCCCATGAACGGCAGGGCTAGCCGCCCGACGACGGAACTGATGTTGACGATGCGGCCGGCACCTTGTTCGCGAAACACCGGAATCAGACGGTTCGTTAGTTCCTGAAGACCAAAAAGGTTGACCTCGAACTGATGGCGCATGGCATCGCGCGTCAGGTCCTGGATGGCACCGGGCATGCCGAAGCCGGCATTGTTCACGACCGCACCGAGCCGACCGTCATTAAGGGCAAGAACTTCCTCTACGGTGGCATCGATCGACACGCTGGAAGCCACATCCAGCTGGATACGCGGGAACCCCTTCGATTCCAGCATGTCCAAATCCTCGACTTTTCGGGCTGTCGGGAACACCGTCCAGCCCTTGTCCCTCAACAGCTCAGCCGTAGCCAGACCAATGCCGGACGAGCAGCCGGTTACCAAGATCGACTTGTATTCAAGGGGTTTGGCTTTCATTCATACAACTCCGACAACGTATGGAAGGTGTAGCCTTGATTCAACAAGGTCTGGTAGCTGTCGCGGATCGCGGCGGCGGTCTCCGCGGACCAAGCATGGCCGATCACAATCACATAGCCGTTTTCGCGCGCCTTTCCGACCGCTTGGCTCCACATGCGGCGGATATATTCACGGTCGTGTTGGATATCGAGAAAACTGTCGCGCTGCTCCAGATGGATGTGCTCCTGCTCGGCCACGGTCGGCACCACGGAGTTGTAGGCCGTTTTGCTGTCCATGAACAACAGGCCCTTCTGGTTGCAGTAGCGAAGCACGGCCCGCATCAGTTCCGGATTCTCGGTAATGCGCGATCCCATGTGGTTGTTCATGCCGACCGCGCCCTTCACCGATGAAAGGTTCCAGTCGAGAATGGAAGCCACCTGCGACGGAGGGGTTGTATTACGGATCACGCCCTCGCCGGCATTCTTGCTCGCGTCATAGGCCTCCATCGGTTGATGGAGAATGATCTCTTTGTCCCGGTGGCGATGGATCGCCTTGCAAACCCGCGGCGTATCCTTCAAGTGCGGCAACACCGCGATCGTCAACGGAACCGGTATGTCGAGATATTGCTGCGTTTCCTCCAAAGCCAGTCCGGCATCGTCGATCACGACAAACAGCTGCTTGTTGCGCGGAAGATCCCGCTGAACCTGCACCGGGGTCGGGGCCGTAGAGCGGCAACCGCACAACGCCATGATCGATACAAGAGAGACTGAAAAAAAACGCATAATTATCCATTCAGGTTGAGGCGGTAGTCCTGACCGCCGCCGAATTCCAGAATACGCTGGACGTGCTTGCCGAGAATGTCGGCTTCCAGGTTGACCTTCGTGCCGACCTTGAATTCCGACATGTCCGTCTCCTGCATCGTGTGCGGAATAATGTGCACGACAAAGCCGGTATCGGTAAGCTCGGCCACGGTCAGCGAAATGCCGTCGATGGCGATGGAGCCCTTGTACACCATCAGCATGAGCATGTCGCGCGAGCACTCGATGGTAAATTTCCAGTCGCGGCCAACGGTATCGATCTTTGCAACCGTGCCGGTATTATCCACATGGCCGGTCACAATGTGTCCGCCCAGCGTGTCGCCCAGCGCCAAGGCCTGTTCAAGGTTGACCACGTCCCCCGGGGTCTTGGCACCGAGGTTGGTCTTGTCGAAGGTTTCCCCCAGCACGTCGAACATGAGCTTGTCGCCGTCCATGTCGGCCACGGTCAGGCAGGTGCCGTTGACGGCAATGCTGTCGCCCAGATGAACCGGCCGGTCAAAGGGCCGGTTCGGCACCATGGTAATGCGGCCCGCAGTCCCATCCATTTTGATATCAACGATATTCCCCAAGCGTTGAACAATTCCTGTAAACATCCCGTTACCCCCTTGCTATTGCCTTAATCAACACATCATCACCGACCTGCTCGACCGATGTGAACCTTAAATTAGTAACATTTGCGATCAACCCGCCGAGCTTCCCGAAGTTTGGCAGGCCATCCTGTCCCATCAACTTCGGCGCAATAAAAAATGCATATTCATCGACCAATCCCGCGTCCACCAATCCAGCCGCCAGTTGACCGCCGCCCTCGCATAGTACATGCATGACATCCTGCTCTTCCGCCAGCTGTTTCAGGATGGTTCGGAGGGCCCCCTCGCGGACCAGGGTGCGGTCTGCGGCGTCATCGGTCAGCACCTTGGCGCCGGCGGGAAAGGTTGCCCCGACAATCACACGCCACGGTTTGCGGCCTTCATCCGGTCGCGGCAGCAACGATGGATCATCCGCCCGCACCGTGCCCGCGCCCACCATGATCGCATCCGCACGACGGCGCATCTGCTGCACCCGTTCCCGCGCGGCTTCGCCCGTGATCCATTTCGAACCCCCTTGGCTGTCCGCGATTTTCCCGTCCAGTGTGGACGCCAGCTTGAGCGTTACATACGGCAATCCGGTAGTGATAAACTTTTCGAAAGGAGCAATCAATTCGCAGCCTTCGGCTTCACAAACCCCGGACACCACCTCTACGCCGGCCTGCCGCAACAAATCAAGACCGCGGCCGGCATGCTTCGGATTGAGATCCTTCACCGAAATCACCACGCGGCCAATGCCCTTTTCCAGAATCAAATCCGTGCAGGGCGGCGTACGCCCCTGGGTGGAACAGGGTTCCAACGTCACATAGAGCGTGGCCGACTTCAGATTGCCGGTTGCCGATTGGAGACAATTGACCTCGGCATGGGGACCGCCGGCCTTTTGGTGCCAGCCCTCGGCAATGATGCGACCATCCAATACGAGCACGGCTCCCACCGGCGGATTCGGACGGGTCAGCCCCTCGCCCTTCCTCGCCAGCTCAATCGCCCGCATCATATGTTTTTCGTCGTTGCTCATCAGGTTGACCACAAAGGATTCACAGACGCATAGTGCCTATGCCTTGGCGCCTTCGTGTTTATGCTTCACGGGTCTCTCCGAATAATGCGTCGATAAACTGCCCGGCATCGAACGGAACGAGGTCGTCTTCGCCCTCACCGAGTCCGGCGAATAGAATCGGCACATTGATTTCTGATTTCACGGAAAAGAGGAAGCCGGCCTTGGAGGAGCCATCCAGTTTCGTCACGATGATCCCGGTCAACGGCACTACCGAATTAAACTGCTTGGCCTGGATTATCGCGTTCTGGCCCAGCGAGGCATCGAGCACCATCCAGACCTCGTGCGGCGCGCCCTGCAGGCACTTGTCCATGGAGCGGCACATCTTGGATAGCTCGTCCATCAGCGGGGTCTTCGTATGCATGCGTCCGGCGGTATCGACCAAAACCACGTCGCATTTTTTTTCCAGCGCCGCATCCACCGCATTGAAGGCCACGCCGGCGGCATCGTGCCCCATCTCGCCCCCCACGAAATCGCAACCAACGCGTTCGCTCCAGAGTTTGAGCTGCGATGAACCCGCAGCGCGGAACGTGTCCGAGCCGCACAGCAAGGGTTTCAGTCCATCCTTCAGGGCCTTGTGGGCCAGCTTGGCGGCAGTCGTTGTTTTGCCGGAGCCATTGACGCCCAGGAGCATCACGACGTAGGGATTCTTGCCGGACGGCCATTCAAAGGATCGGGCCTCGCCCAAGGCACCAGACAGCAGCGCGCGCATGCGGTCCTTGCGCGATCCCCGGCGGAAGGCGGAACCCAGCTCGTCGACAATCTCCATTGTCAGGCGGGCGGGCACATCGGAACGCAACAGGATTTCCTCGAGCTCCTCCACATCGAGGTCTTCCCGTCCGGCCGCGCCGGACGTAAACACTTTTTGGATGATGCTCCGCGTCTTCGACAGAGCGCCAAACCATCCCGCCATTATTTCTGCCCTCGCGGTTTGTAGGTCGTTCGTGCGGGCCGGTCGATATCCTTGCGGATGCGGTCGAGCACTCCGTTTACAAAACGGCCCGACTGGAAGCTGCTGAAGTCCTTGGCAAAGTGGACGGCCTCGTTGATGGAAACCACCGGCGGCACGTCTTCGCGGTAAAGCATTTCAAACAGGGCCACGCGCATCACGGCGCGGTCTACGGCCCCCATGCGGTCGGAGTTCCAGCGCTTGGCATACTGGGACAAACGTTCGTCGAGTTCCTCCTTGTGCTGCACCACGCCCTTGATGATCTCCTCGGCATAGTTCTTTTCGCGTTCACTGGGCTCCTTCTCTTCCCAGAAATCCTTCAACGCGATATCGATCGGCTCCGGGTTGAAATCGAGCTGAAACAGAAATTGCATGATCCATTCGCGCGTTTCGCGGCGTCCATTGACTTTTTTCTTTTGCATAAATTCGTAATCCTAGATGAGAAAATCCCAATCCCCAACTTCGGCAATCCCGATCAAAGGCATCACAGACCAACAAACCGGAAATCGGAATTCAAAAATCCAAATGGTTATATTTGCTTATAGACGCGGGCGGTTTCGATGGCGGCTTCGGCCGCATACCAGCCCCGCGTGTTTTCCCCACCCAAACAGCGGGCCTCGGCCTGTGCCCAGCTCCGCACCCCGACAATTTCATTGATGATGGGAAGTTGATGGCGGCAGGCGATGTCCAGGATACTTTGCCCGGTGGTGTCGATAATCATTTGCGCATGCTGCGTTTCGCCCTCAACAACCACGCCCAGCACAATCAGCGCATCGTAGCGTTTGCTAGCGGCCATCTTTTCGGCGACGACCGGGATTTCGTAGGCCCCCGGCACACGCACCAGATCGATGGTTTCCATTTTCGCGCCATACTTGATCAGGCACTGGTATGCGCTCGACGCCAGCACATTGGTCAATTCGTCGTTGAAGCGGCTCACGACAATGCCAAAGCGCAATCCCGAAGCATCCAGCAGGCCCACGACCTGCCGCGCGCCAATACCGCCTATTTTCTCAATCTCTTTGGAAATTCCTTTTCCCATAATACACTCCGTGTATGCCGATCGAAACGAGAGGCGTGAGGAAGAACCATCACGTTTCACGCATCATTAGATAATGTGCCCCATCTTGTCGCGCTTGGTCGCCAGATAGCTTTCGTTGTGCTCGGACGGCGGAAGGACTAGCGGAATACGCTCATTGATTTCAATCCCATATTTATCCAGACCGGTGATCTTGGCGGGGTTGTTGGTCAGCAGGTTGATCTTCCGCATGCCGAGATCTTCCAGAATCTGGGCCCCAATACCGTAGTCACGCAGATCGGCGCCGAAGCCAAGGTGTACGTTGGCCTCCACCGTATCCATACCCTTCTCCTGTAGCTCGTAGGCATGCAGCTTTTTGGCCAGTCCAATGCCCCGGCCTTCCTGGCGCATGTAGACGATTGCGCCGTAGCCGTGCTTCTGGATGGCAATCATCGCCGCATGCAGCTGGGCACCGCAGTCGCACCGCATGGAATGGAAAACATCGCCGGTCAGGCATTCACTATGGACACGCACCAGCGGCACCTTGCCCGTATCCGCGTCGCCGCACACCAGCGCCAGATGGTCCTTCTGGTCGACCTGGGAACTGTAAAGCTTCAGGCGGAACGGCCCGGCATCCGTCGGCATGTTGATTTCCCGCTCCAGCTTGATCAGCTTTTCGTGGGTATAGCGATATTTGGCAACTTCCGAGACGGCCGTCATCTTGAGCCCGTGCTCGTCGGCAAACTCTCGCAGTTCCTGCAACCGCATCATGCCGCCGTCGTCGCGCAGCACCTCGCAAATGACGCCGGCCGGTTTCAGGCCGCAGATGCGCGCCAGATCAACCGTGCCTTCGGTATGGCCAGCGCGTTCGAGCACGCCGCCCGGAACCGCCTTCAACGGAAAGATGTGGCCGGGCTTGATGAAGTCGCCCGCCTGGCTCTCGTCCGAAACCAGCGCCTGTACGGTATTGGCCCGGTCCGGCGCGCTAATGCCCGTGGTGGTTCCCCGACGCACATCGACGGAATCCATGAAGGCCGTGTGGTATTTATCCGACGAGTGGGCCGGTACCATGTGGGACAGGCCCAGCCGCAGCAACTGCCCTTCCTCCATGGGTACGCAGACCAAACCGCGCGCATGCTTCACCATGAAATTGATGATCTCCGGCGTGGTTTTTTCCGCGGCACAAATGAGGTCTCCCTCGTTTTCACGGCCTTCGTCATCGGTCATCACGATGATCTCGCCCTTGCGGAATGCTTCGATCACATCCTCGATCGGATCGAATATTTTTTCGCTCATAACAGCTCCTGCAAACAAAAAACCCTAAAGAACATACGTCTTCAGGGCATATACGCGTACAGATACGTCTATAAGCATCTTCTCCCATCCAGACTCTACTGTCGGTTGCAGAATTTCACTGCATCGTGTCGTTCCTCATAGGGAACAACTCGCGGACTATTACCGCCGGTCGGGAATTTCACCCTGCCCTGAAGATTTCTTGGAATATGCGTTAACCGCTCTGGGCGCGCAAGTGAATTTATGTATGAATCACCCGCCATTCCACCCGGCGCGCCACGTCCTCCGCCGGATTTTGTCCCATAGGCATTGTTTCCGGCCAGCGACGTTGGTATCTATGGATGGGATTTCAACGCAGAAGGATAGCGAACTCATGACCATTTGGATAACCGTACTGCTTCTCGGCATTATCGAGGGCTTCACCGAATTCCTGCCCATCAGCAGCACCGGTCATCTGATCCTTGCCGAATGTTGGCTGGTTTTGCCGTCGGAAGAATTTTCGAGTTTCTTCAACATCATCATCCAGCTGGGAGCCATTCTGGCCGTAGTGATCTATTTCCGCGCAGAGCTATGCCCATGGAAAGCGCCCTCCCCCGAGGCGCGAAAGGAAACCTGGAAACTGTGGCTCAAGGTATTCACCGGCCTGCTACCCGCCATCGGCATCGGCCTCCTGCTTGGCGAGCACATCGAAGAGCATCTCATGAATCCCGTTGTGGTGGCCTGCGCCCTGATTATTGGCGGCGTCGCACTCATCCTCATCGAACAGCGTCATCACAAGGTACGGTTCGAGGAGGTCAAGGACCTCACGTTCACCTTCGCCCTGACCGTTGGTTTCATCCAGTGCCTCGCCATGATACCCGGCACGTCCCGCTCGGCGGCGACCATCATGGGCGCACTCCTGCTCGGTGCCTCGCGCAAGGCCGCCGCGGAATACTCCTTCTTCCTTGCTATCGTCACCATGGGGGCAGCCTCCGCGTATGCCATGCTCAAGGCCTCCCCCCATATTTCCACCATGGCCTGGGGACCGATTGCCGCCGGGTTCATAATGTCCTTCCTCGTGGCCTACGCTTCCATCGCCTTCCTAATGCGCTATATACGGAACCATGACTTTGAGCTCTTCGGCTACTACCGCATTGTGCTCGGCATCCTGGTGCTGGTCGCCTTTTACATGAACTGGATCCACATCTGACCGGAGCCATCGCCGGCCGAAGAAACCCACGTCCCGGCAAACCACGGACTGCAAAGCTGACGTTGCCATTCCTTTGGCAATGAGTTGGCGATGCTTTCAGCCCGCTGGAGTGCGGTGCGAAGGTCTATGACCGTTCGCGCCCTACAACCGAAAAATTGGCTTATCTTAGTACCATTCCAACCAGTCACCTTGCCGGGGATTTCTACCCGGCGAGCATTTCGTTGATGGCGGCGGCGGCTTTGCGGCCTTCGCCCATGGCGAGGATGACCGTGGCCGCGCCGAGGACGATGTCACCGCCGGCATAGATGCGGTCGAGGGATGATTTGCCGTTGTCGTCGACGACAATGTTGCCCCAGCGATTGGTTTCCAGTCCGGGCGTAGTCTGCCGGATCAACGGATTGGAATCGTTGCCGATGGCCACGATGACGGTATCGACCTCTATCTCGAATTCGCTGCCTTCGATGGCGACGGGGCGGCGGCGGCCAGAGTCGTCGGGCTCGCCCAGCTCGTAGCGCAGGCATTCGATACCGCGCACCCAGCCGCGGTCATCGGAAAGAATGCGTTTGGGATTCTGCAGCAGGTGGAAGATCACGCCCTCCTCCTTGGCATGGTGCACTTCCTCGACGCGCGCAGGCATCTCGACTTCGGTGCGGCGATAGATGAGATGAACTTCCTTCGCACCCAGACGCACCGCCGTGCGGGCAGCATCCATGGCCACGTTGCCGCCGCCAAGCACGGCCACCTTTTCGGACTCGAAGATCGGGGTGCTGGAATGTTCCTTGTCGTAGGCGCGCATCAGGTTGGAGCGGGTCAGGTATTCGTTGGCGGAATAGACGCCGACGAGGTTTTCCCCGTCGATGTTCATGAAGCGCGGCAGGCCGGCACCGGTCCCGATAAAGAGCGCATCGAAGCCGTCCTGCTCCAACAAGTCGGTCACCTTACGCGTACGGCCGATCACAAAGTTGGTTTCCAGCGTGCAACCCATGGCGAGCAACGCATCGATCTCCTGCTGCACGATCTTTTTGGGCAGGCGGAATTCGGGAATGCCGTAGACCATCACGCCGCCGGGTTTGTGGAAGGCTTCAAAGAGCACGACATCGTGCCCTTCACGGCGCACATCGGCGGCCACGGTCAATCCGGCCGGACCCGTCCCGATGATCCCCACCTTCTTGCCGGTCTCCGGCTTGACGGTCGGCACCTCGATCAATCCGTTTTCACGTTCCCAATCGGCCACGAAGCGTTCGAGGCGGCCAATGCTGACGGCCTTGTTTACGGACTTCAATGCCTTGCCCACCGTGCAGGGGGCCTGGCACTGGCTTTCCTGCGGGCAGACGCGGCCGCAGACGGCGGGAAGCAGGCTGCTTTCCTTGATGACGTCGATGGCTTTCTTGTTGTCGCCATCGGCGATGGCCTGGATGAAGCCGGGAATATTGATACTGACCGGGCACCCGGAAATGCAGGGCGCATTCTTGCACTGCAGGCAGCGTTCGGCTTCCATGATCGCCTGCTCCTGCGTGTAGCCCAGCGCCACCTCATCCATGTTTCCGCGACGCTCAATCGGATCCTGCTGCGGCATGTCCTGCGCCGGAATCTTTAATCGCTCCTTGGGAGTCCAATCGCGGCTCATTGTTTGCCCTCCAGCCTGCAGACATGGTCGCGCTCCTGCTTTTTATAGGAGGCGAGCCGGTTAATCATGTTGTCGAAATCGACGAGATGCCCGTCAAACTCGGGGCCGTCCACACAGACAAACCTGGTTTCATCGCCAACCGTCACGCGGCAACCACCGCACATGCCGGTGCCATCCACCATGATGGTGTTGAGCGAAACCACGGTCGGGACGTCAAACGGGCGCGTGGCTTCGGCGCAAAACTTCATCATCAGCGGCGGGCCGATAGCCACGGCCAGGCCGGGCTTGGGATCGCGTTTGCATACTTCCACCAACGGTTCGGTGACCAGGGCCTTGCGGCCATGGGATCCATCGTCGGTGCAAACAATCAGTTCGTCGGCAAGCGCCCCCATGGCATCTTCGAAAATCAGTAGTTCCTTCGTGCGTGCGCCGAGAATAATCGTCACATGGTTTCCGGCTTTTTTGAGCGCCTCGGCAATCGGCCGCAACGGCGCGATTCCGATGCCCCCGCCCACGCAAACGACCGAACCCATGTTTTCGATATGGGTGGGAGTTCCAAGGGGGCCGACGAGGGCTTCCACGTATTGGCCTTTCTCCAACCGGGCCAGCAGCTGGGTGGTTCTACCGATCGCCTGGAACACGATGGTAATGGATCCCTCGACAGGATCGGCGTCGGCGATGGTCAGGGGAATGCGCTCGCCATAATCGGTGTCGAGCTGGAGGATGATGAACTGCCCCGGCTTGCGCTCCTGTGCGATTAGCGGAGCCTCGAGCCGCATGAGAACGACGGTTTCGGAAAGTTGTTCCTTGAATAGAATCCTGTTCATACCCACTCCCGTTTACGATAAGCAGCCACTAGACGGCTACAAGCTAAATGCTCGAAGGGTCTTATGCAATGAAAGAGACCGTTTTATCGCCATAGCAACGCAAACCCTAGGCATTGAGCTCGCCAATAATTCCCAGCCCCTTGAGGGTTAGCTTGGGATCGATAACGGCGTCGACATCCCAATCTTTAAAGATCCATCCGGCATAGCCACCGGTACAGCAGACCTTCAAGCTGGAGGTGCCGAGTTCTTTTTTCAAGGCTGCGAGAATTTCGCGCACCATGCCCCGATAGCCGAGGCGTGCGCCAATCTGCATGGCCTGCTTTGTATTCCGGCCGACCACCGCCGTGGTCCTGGAGGGCTCCACGTGCGGCAGCAGTGCGGTTTTTTCAGCGAGGTAGTCAAACATGAGCGGTAGTCCCGGACATATGATCCCGCCGACATAACCACGTTTTGCACATAGGATATCGAAGGTCAGTGCGGTTCCAAAGTCGCAGACGACCGAGGGGATGCCCAGTAGCTTCGCGGCGGCCACGGCATTGGCCAAACGGTCGGCCCCGATCCGTTCCGGATGCGGGTAATCGACCGGCACGCCAAGTTCCAGCTCGTGGGATACGAACAGGGCCCTGGGTAGCCCGGCCGCCTTAACGGCCTGTTTCCAACGGGCATTGACCGGCGGCACCACGGATGCGATCACCACCTGATCCACGGCCCGCTTCGTCATCAACGCCGTGGCTTCGGCCGGATCCTCGAACCGCGAAGGGCAACGCCCCACCCCGGTCACCCGGCCATTGCTGTGGTATCCCACCGACGTGCTGGTGTTGCCGATGTCTATGACTAAAATCGTTTTCATAATGACAAGACTATTGATAACAAGACTATTTATCCAAGGTTGTAAAATGAATGGTATCCCGTGCGAAGTTGATCCAGAGCATCCGATCCAGATTTGTATTACGCAACATTCTTAAGAGTTGGGTTTGATATTGCCCGTCATTCCGAATCGTCGACGATAGATGCAATCCAACATCTCCGTCCAGAACATGCATAT
This sequence comes from Pontiella sp., assembly GCA_050306215.1. Classification (GTDB taxonomy): domain Bacteria; phylum Verrucomicrobiota; class Kiritimatiellia; order Kiritimatiellales; family Pontiellaceae; genus Pontiella. The sequence continues at coordinate 43,882 of JBNLGU010000001.1, read as the reverse complement.
GCTGGCTCCCGACAACCCTGCCATTTCGTACGATATCAACGGATTTCATTATCCGCTCTTCACCGCCAAGGAAGTGAATCAACGCACATCGATATAGTTCAATATCCAAAAAGGCTCCCCAGTCGTCCACCAGTTCTTCGACGATATTTCGGATCTCCTCTGCCACCGGAGCGTCTATTGCCCACGCACTAGCATCAATTGTGAAAGAATGCCGCTTATCATGATCCAGATTGGTCGTAACAAACCGATGCTGAACCGACGGCGATGAAAAGTTGATCAACTTGCCCCAGTTCAATTCCGTCAAGAACAGGTAGTTGAGAAGCTGGGATTCATGTCGCCCGTGCAGATCATCAAGCGCTTTCAACTCGTATATGGCACCGTGGCCCATTAAAGCATCAATGAAGTACGACTTCTTGAAAGCGCCGTGCGACACCACGATTTCACCTTCGGTAATAGCGGATATGCCTTCCGCTTCACACCGGAATATCAGTTCCCGTTGATAGATGGATTCATGGCAAAGCCGACCTAGGTCGTTTTGAACGCTGAAGGCCAGCCGCATGATGCCGTAATCAAGTTCATGGAAACCGGACTTTGAGATGCTTTCCATCGAGAACTTGCAATCAATAGGCATTTAAGGCTGTTCCACAAAAATAGTCTTGTTATCCATCGTCTTGTTTAAATGCCCTATACAAAGTCGAGGGCGAGGTCGATGGACGGCGCCGAGTGGGTCAGGGCGCCGACGGAAAGTGCGTCTACGCCGGTCTGGGCAATATCGTAGACTGTATTCAGGTTGATGCCCCCCGATGCCTCGGTCCGGCAGATGCCTTTGCAAAGAGCCACGCATTCGCGCAGGACCGGCGGCGGCATGTTATCGAGCAACACCCAATCCGGCTTGGTTTCCAATGCTTCCTTGAGCTGTTCGATGGTATCGACCTCCACCTCGATCTTGAGATCGGGATACTTGGTGCGGGCGGCGGCAACGGCTTCGCCGACACCGATTCCGTGCGTGCGCTCCCACGACGCCAGATGGTTATCCTTGATCAACACGGCATCGAAAAGTCCGTAGCGATGGTTCACGCCGCCGCCGCAGCGGACAGCGTATTTTTCGAATGGACGCAGCAACGGGGTCGTCTTGCGGGTGCATAGAATGTCGACCTCGGGATTGCCGGCGGCCTCCACATAGCGGGCCGTAATCGTGGCTACGCCGCACATGCGCTGGATAAAGTTGAGCGCCGTACGCTCGGCGGTGAGTATGCTTTTTGCGGAGCCGCGGATAATCATCACGTTCGTACCGGCTTCGACCGGCGTTCCATCGGCCACCAGCACCTCGACCTCGAGGCTATGGTCGAGTTGGACAAAAACCTCGCGTGCCACGTCAACGCCGGCGATTACGCATTTTTCGCGGGCCACCAGATGCGCCTCGGCATAGGCCTCCGGCGGCACCAGCGACTCGGAGGTTACATCGACCCCGATATCGCCAAGGTCTTCCTTCAGGGCCAGTTTGATGGATTCGCGGACTTCCGGCCGCGCAAAAATATCAGGTAGGTACATGTTTACTCCTCGGGGGGTGCGACGGGCACGTCCCTCATGAAACTTTTTCCCGATCCCATCAGGATGCTGATAGGCCGGAGCGCATCGATGTTTTCACAGAAAATCTTGATGGCCGCCGCGATCGGAACCGACAGCAGCGCGCCGATAATCCCCCACATCCAGCCGAAAAACACCAGCGACAGCAGGATGACCACCGGGCTCAGGTTCAGATGGTCGCCCATGATTTTCGGTTCGATCACGTTGCCCATGGTCATCTGGATCAGGAGCAGCACGAGCGCGGTGAATACGGGGATCCACGGGGAGGGATAATATTGCACAATCGCCAGCAGGATCGGCGGGATCGAGGCAAGGATCGAACCGATGCTGGGGATAAAGTTAAGGAAAAAGGCCACGGCCCCCCAGGTCAGGGCGAATTCGACGTGCAGGAGCGCCAAGGCAAGCCAAACCAACACGCCTGTCGTTCCGCTGATGGCCACTTTCACGATGAGATACTGCCCGATCTGCTTGGAGATGGAGGCCGTCATTGCAGAGAACTTGGTAGCGCGGTCCGGCGGAAACGCCCGCTCCACCTTGTAGCGGAAGTAGGGTTTGCCGAGCAGCATGAACACCAGAAAGATCAGAACGAGCATCAGCTTGCCCAGGAAGTTGCCCATCCACAACGCGGTCGAGGTGGTCAGCTGAGTAAGTTTCGGCCCCAGTTTTTCCATCCAGTTTATGCCGGCCAGGTATTCCTCGGACAGGTTGAGGTTGTGTACGGTATCGCTGTAGATCGTGTTCAGCTGGGACACGTATTTCGGGGATGCCGCCAGCACGTCGCTGACCCGCCCCCCCAGGAACATGCCGAAGAAGTAGAATATGACGAGCAATAGGAAGAGCACGGCGAAGACCGCCAGGCCGAGCGGAACCTTGCGATGGACAAGATAGTTCACCACCGGCCCGCAGATGTAGGAGAGTAGCCAGGCGATCATCAGCGGGATCACTACGTTGTAGGCCACCTTGAACGCCGCCGCGACAGCGAAAACCACCAGCACGCTCAGCAGGCCAACCATTAAATTGGATCGTTTCATCAAAATCCCCGTAAAAATCGCGTGTATTGATAAACCACATTCCGGGCTAATGAAAGTGGATTTGACGAGTGATACATGAAAAGCCGACGCATCGCCGGTCCATGTTAGAACGAACTCAGGCCCGTCCGCTCCATCAACAAAGCCTGCAACCGGCGCCAAAGGGATGGATCGGCATAGACCGGATAATCGACCGTATACAGCCGCCCCTCCGGATTCGACCACCAGCGATCAAATGTATCGCGGGCCTTGGCCATGGTCGGATCATCCAGAGGTCCTGTGACTGCGGCATCGCATTCCGCATTGAAGTTGTCCGTATTGCGCCGCGAATAGTTGCACGAACCGAGCAATAGCACCGCCGCATCGCCGGGTTGTTCCGCATAGAGCATCTTGACGTGAAACTGCTCGCCATGCGTATCGGCCCACCGCAAGGGAATGCCGGCCCGCACGAGGCGCAGCGCCGTCTGGCGGTTCGGAATGCCGTTTTTGGTGCGACCGAAGGCATCCTTGTTCGGGTCGAGAATCACGCGCACGTTGCAACCGCGCTTTTGCGCATCCAGCAGCGCCTTGATGGTTTCTCGCTGGGAAAGGTAGAACATGCCCAGATCGATGCGCGCACCGGGTTCGGCGCTGGCCAGCACGTCTACAACCTTTTCCTTGATCCGGCCTTCGGTTAGTAGTTCGAGCGTGTTACCGGTTTGGGGATCGACGGCATCGGCGACGGTGGGTAGCGCGGCCGCTATCCCTCCAGCCCCGGACAGTCGCAATACCGCCGCCTCCGACTCCAGAGCCAACGGCATGCCCGCTCCATCGAACCGCAGGGCGACATTCCAATGCGCACTGCTGGCGCTGTGCGGATTGGCACTGGTTACCAACAGCGATTTTTCGGAGACAATCACTTTCCGGTGGTTGGCCTTGAAGTTCAACAGCTTGAGCATGCTCCGCATGGAGATCGTACCCTCGCCCATGGGATTCTTCAGTGCATCGCCCGGCGCGGTGCCCCACCGCCTGACAAACAACCGCCATGGCCGGGAATAGATGGAATTGCTATCGCGCAAGCGGTCCAGGTCCGTCCACACCACCACGACGCCGGCATCCTGCAATGCCTTGAACTGCGGGGATTCAAGCGACCCGTAGACCGTATTGACTGGATCGGAGATAAACACGACCGGCACATCGGGATCGGCCTTGCGCTTTGCAATCAGCCGATCCGCCAGTTCCTGCGAAAGCGGACGAAGCCCCGGTCCCGGTTCGTAAAGGAAATCGTTGACCAGGAAGAAATCGAGCAACAGGAATTGGTCGGCGTTGTCGATGATGTCGAAAACGGAATCAAAGATTTCCTGTTGCACGTGGCGTTCGCCCGTTTCATCCACCCAGGTTTCATCCACCAGCAACTGGGCATGATCAACAGCGGTTGCTCCACGGTAGGCCAGGCCATACCGGCCATAGTTCCGGGTACAATCCGGAACCAGCAATAGGAACGCCACCGCCAGGATAGAGATCAGCCATCCGGCACGTTTGGATAATCGAAAACGCATGCGGCCCATACTAAGCGCTTACCGGCAAAATGGAAAACCACAAACGAACGCGGTATTCGCGGAAAAAAATTGGGGGCGCCCCGTTGCAGGGCGCCCCCATGGGGTGGGGTGTGTGTTAACTAACCAGGGGAAGTTAGATCTTTCCTACGAGGTCCAGACCCGGTGTCAGGGTTCCGGCGCCCGGCGTCCAGTTTGCTGGGCAAACCTGATCGCCATGTTCGTATACAAATTTTGCGGCCTGAACCTTGCGAAGCGCTTCGGCAGCGCTTCGGCCAATGCCCAGATCGTGAATTTCAGCCGTCTTCAGAACGCCTTCAGGATCAATAATAAAGGTGCCGCGCAGGGCCAGACCGTCGTGTTCGATGTAAACACCGAACAGTTTGCTGACCGTTGCCGACGGATCGGCACCCATCGGGTAGTTGATCTTGCCAATGGCCGGCGAGTTGTCATGCCAAGCCTTGTGGACAAAAGCGGTATCGGTGCTAACGCTGATGACTTCGGCGTTGGCTTCCTGGAATTTCGGGTAAAGCGTAGCCAGATCTTCCAGCTCGGTCGGGCAAACGAAGGTAAAGTCGGCAGGATAGAACACGACGGCAAGCCACTTGCCCTTGTAGTCCGATAGTTTTACTTCCTTGATTTCATCGTTGTGGTAAACGTTCATCTTGAAATCAGGTACTGCTTCTCCAACTTTAACCATTGCTTGAGTCCTTCCTTTACAACTTTATTCCCTTAAAACGCCGCATACCGTACCAGTTTCGTACCGATTGTAAATAGGAATATGGATACTTTTTTAACCTTTTTGCATTACATTGCACAACAACATCTTAACTATATAGATATCGCCACACCGAATACTTCTGGGGCTAGATTGTTTGGCAGATCGGGCAAAAATGCGTACCTCGTTGGGCAACGATGGTCTTGCTTAGCGCGGTGCCGCAACGCTCGCAGGGCATGCCGGCCCGGCCATATGCCTTCACTTTTTCACGATGTCCGCCCGAATCCCCCTCCACATCGCGATAATTGGTCTTCCCCTCGCCCAGCGAAGTCCCCCGGTTTTTAACGCCGACCTGCAGTACATGCCGGATGGATGTATAGAGTTGTTCCAACTCGGCGTCCGATAGTGAATCGGACAACCTTTCCGGATGGATGCGCGCCTCCCATAGCGCCTCGTCGACATAAATGTTCCCCAAACCAGCCACGATGGATTGATCCAGCAACAAGGGTTTAATCAATCGGTGCCGCTTTTTCATCGTGCGGCTGAAATAAGCCGGCGAGAACTGGCGGGTCAACGCGTCCGGACCCAGTCCAGCAAGAATCGTTTGCGGATCCTCCACCAGTTTCCACCGGCCAAACTTCCGCGTATCGCGATAATACAGCGCGAGGCCGTCCGACAACTCCAACACGATGCGGTCGTGTGAGCTGGGACTCATCGAAAAGCTGCCGGACATCCGCAGGTGGATCATGATGGTCTTGCCGGACGAAAGCCTGAACATCATCCACTTGCCCACCCTTGCAATTTCATCGATCCGGCAACCGCGCACTTCTTTCCCGAAGCGGGATGCGGTCAACGGTTCCACCGTACGCGGCCAGTTTACCTTGACGGAAAGGATCTCGCGCCCCTCCACGCCACGCGCCCGCAGCTGGCGGGCAATGGTCTCTACTTCCGGAAGTTCAGGCATGGGCCTCCTCTTGCAATCACAGTGATTATCGCTCTATAGGGATTTGTCGTGTGAAAGACATAATCCTGAAACAAGTCCACTAGGTATCACTCTTGCGCCTTACCACTCAATACGGGTTTGATCCAAATAGCATAAACAGCCTTCGAGATATACGTATTCTACAAACTGGCGGCCTACTGTTCATTGCCTCTGACGGATGTGTGATCTACTCCGCGGACAACAATGCCCTGCCATGGATCAACCAAAGGGACGAATGACCTGCAACTGCGGAAAGGCCGCACGCACGTCCACCTCGTTTTCTTCGAGGAAGAGTAGCTTGATGTTGGGGCCGGCGTCGATCGTGAGATAAACGTCGAGGCCGTCGGCGCGGACGCGCTGGACCTTGTGGATTTGTTCGATGCTTTCGGGCTGGAGATAGAGCAATGGCGGCCAAGCTCCAAGCATGGTGGCATGCATCGCCAGCGCATTCCGTTCGGCGGTCTTGCCGAGCACTGCAAAATCATGTTCGTCGATGGCGGCATGGATGGTGACGAGATCGGCGGCGGCCTGTAACGGCCAGCTGCTGTAGAGTTCCGAGGTGTCGACCGTTCGGTTCATGCCGTCGCGTGAGCCGACCGGCTTGGGTGCGGACGTCAATTCAAGTATGCCGATACGGAACTCCGGCCAGACGTTGTCGATCCGCTCGGCATAAGAATCGGAACCGTCGGATGCGCTGCCGGCATACCATTGCACAAAGCCGTCGAATACCGAGCGCGACGCACTGCCGCTGCCCAGCCGGGCCAGCATCGAAAGCCGTTTTTGGTCGAGCCCCCACCCCGCCCAGTCGTCCAGGGCCATCACCACTGCCGCAAAGCCGGAGGCCGACGACGCCAGTCCGGCGGCCGTGGGAATGTTGTTTTCCGTGCGCACCTCGAAACAAGAGCCCCCCAACGACGGCCTGAATAGATCGAGAAACGACGACACGCGCCGCGCAAAGCTGCTTTCTGCGGCTTGCAGCTCGCCGTTGAGAAAGATCCGATCCACTTTTTCGCACACATGGATCTCCGTGCTGGTGCCCAGCTGGCCAAGCGAAACGGAGAGGCTGGAGTTGACGGGCAGGTTCAATGCCGCATCCCGCTTTCCCCAGTATTTGCAGAGCGCAATGTTCGACGGAGCAAAGGCCCGGCCACTGGATTGGGGGTTCGCTTTTACCCCCGCGAGCACATTTTTCACAAATAGAGATTGTATGTCGTCCATGAATTCCTTCAGATGCGTGATCTTTAGCAATTGGTACAACGTCACATGAAGAAAAGCAACGTCCTAGTCATCGCCACCGTCCTCATTGCCCTGCACGCACTGGCCTTCGTGGTCTTTATCGGCTCAAAGTCGGACAAGGCCACCCCGCCGCAGCCCACTGTGCAAGCCAATCCAGCACCCGCGCAGCAAGAACCGCGACCCCGGCAGGAATTCAAGGTCCCGGAACTGGAACTGCCCCAAATTCAGGAAACGCAGGCGCCTCCGCAGACTACAACGCCCCCCGCCGTAAAACCGGCGGATCCGATTGCCGTGCCCGGCAGCCGCGAAGGATACATGCGCTCGGACCGTCCCGACCGCCGGACCTCGCGGGTGTACGACAAGCTGGTGGGCGACCCGTACCAGGGCGCCATCGTCATCGACGCCCACACCGGAAAAATCCTCTACGAGCGCCGGGCCACCACCTACGCTTATCCCGCCAGTGTAACCAAGCTGATGACGCTTCTCCTCGTGTTGGAGCGGATCGAGAGCGGCGCGATCCGTCTGGACGACAAGGTGGAGATAACCCGCGCCGGCATGAACGTGGGCGGTTCCCAGGCCTATCTCGACGTGCGCGAATCGGGGCTGTACAGCGTGGATGACCTGCTCAAGGCGCTGATGATCCACTCCGCCAACGATGCCGCAGCCGTGCTGGCGATCCATGTGGCCGGAAGCAAGGAGGCCTTCGTGGACCTCATGAACCAGAAGGCGCGCGAACTGGGCATGAATTCGACAGTATATCATTCCGTTCACGGATTGCCCCCATCCGGTGGCTCGCAACCGGATATCAGCACTCCCTACGATATCGCCCTGCTTTGCCTCGCCGTATTGCGCCATCCCGAAACGTTGCACTATACCAGCACCCGGCTGGACTATATGCCGCCTTCGCCGTTGCGCGAGAAGCCCTTCATGCTGGCCAACCGCAACGCCATGGTGGATGGGGCCAAGGAAAGCTATACGGGATGCGACGGGCTTAAAACCGGCTATCACAGCAAGGGCGGATTTTCGCTGGCAGCAACCGCCGATCGCAACGGCCAGCGCGTCGTGGCCATCACGCTGGGAAGCCCGGACAAGCACACGCGAAACCAAAATGTCCGCGAGTTGCTGGACAAAGGATTTGAAATCCTCAGCCAGCCGTAAAACAAAAATCCGCCCCCGACGGGACGGCTTTTTTTGATTCCGGAACGCAATGGTTATTCCGTAGGCGGAATATCCTTTTTTTCCTGTTCGTCCTTCATCTTGCCGAGGAAATCCGGGAGATCCAGTCCCACCTGCTTGGCCAGTTCGTGCATGGGCGGCAACGCACCCATCAGGCGGCCGCCAAGACCATTGAGGCCCCCATCCTTGCCGCCGCCGTCCCAAACGATGACCTTTTCGATCGGCAGGTCCTGAATGGCCTGCGCCTGCACGGAAGCGATGTCCTGCAGTTTCTCGATCAGCAGCAGTGATGCCGCCTGATTGGCGGTCTGGCAGGCCTGTACCAGGGCCTCGTAACCCTTGGCCTTCCCATCGAGGATCGCCTGCACACCGGCGGCTTCGGCTCGCATCTTGGCCAACTTGGCTTCGGCTTCACCCTGCGCGATGCGGATTGAGCGCTCCTTCTGGGCGTCGGCCGCGATAATGGTCTGCTCCTTGTCGGCCTCGGCCGGTACCACGATGGTGGCTTTCAATCGAGCGGTTTCGCGCAGCGCGCGGGCTTCTTCGGCCTTCTTCTCGGCGTTTTCCTCGGCCACACGAATGGAGCCGTCGGCCTCGCGGGCGGCGGATTCGGAGCGTTGGCGGGCTTCCTGTTCGGCCACGCCCTGGTTGGCTTCGTAGGCGGCCTTCTTGGCGCGCGCCTCGGTTTCGCCCTGGGTGGCTTCGGCATCAAGCGCCGCGCGCTTGGAGCGCCGGTCTCGGTCGGCCGTGGCTTCCCCGATTTCCGCCGAGGCCGTGGCGGCGGCCACGGCGACACGCTGGTCGCGCTGGCGTTCGGCCACACCGGTCTGGCCCAGCTTTTCCTGCTCGGCCACGTCGATATTGGCCTGGTTTATGGCTTCGGCGGCAGCACGGCGGCCCAGCGCCACGATGTAGCCCGATTCGTCTTCGATGTCGCGGATGTTGACGTTGATCAGGAACAGGCCGATCTTTTCGAGTTCGACGGATACGGCTTCGTTCACCTTGGCCAGAAAAGCCTGCCGGTCGCGATTGATCTCTTCGATCTTCATGGTCGCGATCACGGCGCGCATCTGACCAAGAATGATATCCTGCGCCTGGCTCTCGATTTCACTGCGGTTGAGGCCCAGCAAGCGAACGGCCGCATTCTGCATGATCCCCGGCGTGTTCGAGATCGCGGCGGTCACGGTGGTCGGAACACTGACGCGGATGTTTTCCTGCGAAAGGGCGTTCTTCAGATCAATCGGCACCACGAACGGCTCCAGATCTAGATAGGCAAAGTCCTGGATCAACGGCCAGACGAACGCGGCGCCGCCATGGACGCACTTCGCCGCGCCGCTGGAGGTTTTACCGTAAATCACCAGAATCTTGTTCGACGGACAACGCCGATAGCGGCTCACCAACGCCAGAAACGTACCGATGATGCCTATGGCAACAATAATAAGCAGGATTAAAACTTCCATACTAGCTCTCCTTCTCCGTTAACTTTTCAACCCCAACCAATGTTTGATCGATTACTTTAACCACTCGAACCTGCGTCCCGGCCGGTAATGCTTCAGCGGAGAGGGAGCGCGCCTTCACGAGTTCAACGACGCCGCTGACCGTGGTCCGGACCTCGCCAACGCCGCTCGCAGGAATATCGAGGTAAACCGTTCCGGTGTTCCCCTTACAGGAGGACAATTCCTTGGTGCCGGTCTCGGTCAGCCTGCCCATGCCCCAGAAAATCAAAGCCACCGCCAGCATACCGCCCAATCCCCAAAGCGAGGAGATTCCCATGGCCTTGACCAGCGGCATCCCGTTTGAGGTGTATAGCGCGCAACCCCAGGAAAAAAGGGTGAAGAACGTGATGATGGAGCGCAGGCTTAGAATCTTGAAGGCCTGCGAGGATTCGACCACGTCGTGATGGTCGAAGTTGTCCGATGTGTCGAGATCCGAAATATCGACATCGGCATGGCCGACATCCATGTCGTCCCCCGTCAACCCCAGAAATGCAGCCGCCATTTGCCACAGGAAAAAGACGCTGAAAAATGCGGCCATCCCGTAGAAAAACTGGGTTACCCCCGATAGACCTGCCCACCATTCACTCATAGCCCACCCCTTCCTTTATCAACCGTCGTACAGTCCCTTTTCACACGAGGTCACAAAGCTTTCCGCCGATGATTTCAACTTTTCCCACTCGATGCGAATCCTATCCGCTTCCTGCAAATCAATCACCCCGTCATTCTCGATGCTGGAGGTCAGCACATCGAGCAGGTCGGAAAACTCGCGTACGATGCGCCGCGTCATGTGGAGTAGCGGAATGGCATCGATCTCCTCGGTCGGAACATTGGCCACGAAGTAGCCGTCGGCCTTTTGGCACAACCATTCAATAGGGCCCGAGTCGTGCGTCAGCTCATAGAGCCGAGCCACGCGATCCAGTGGATTTTCCGTTCCGCTGGCATCCACGGCGGCAGAAGGCTGGCACCATTTGTAAATGAGCGAAGTCGACAACCCCAAATCCGATGCCACGGATTTGACTCCGAGGTCGCTAACCGATTTTTTCAGTACTTCATACGAGTCCATTGCACCACCCTCTCTGCTTCACCGGCAAACTATCCCCGCGCACGGCATGCGCTCCATTACAACGTCGGTGTATTCCTGTAATAGCCCACAAGAACACAAGAATACATTATGAAAGTGGACATCATAAAAAGTGATTGATAGTCTGTCCATTCATAACCAACAAACAATAACGGGGGAAGCACCATGAATTGTCCGAAGTGCAACGCAGCAATGAAGCCCAACCGCTACAAGGCAGTGGAATACGAACAGTGCGCCGGTTGCGGCGGCCTCTGGTTCGATGCGTTGGAGGCGGAGGAACTCGTTGAAATGAAGGGCTCGGCCGACATCGATACAGGCAATCCCAAGGTCGGTGCCCAATACAACAAAACGTGGGAAGTCAAGTGCCCGGCCTGTAACGTCCCCATGCTTCCGGTGCACGACCTCGAGCAGCCGCATATCCAGCTCGAAGCCTGCCCCGCCTGCCACGGAACCTTCTTTGATGCCGGCGAATTCAAGGACTTCTGCGAGGAAACCTTCATGGACCGCGTGAAGGACTGGCTGGCCAAGAAAGACTAGCCGCCTAGCCAGCAATGGTCTTGTTGGCGGCCCTAGAAAAACAATATTCAACCACAAGGCATAACCATGGCTTTTAAAACTGGTAGCCTGTGCATCATCGCTGCACTGGCAAGCATGCTTGGCACCCCATCCACGTTGGCCGAGGACAAACCACAAAATTGGAGCGCGGTGGGCACCACCATCGTTCCCTTCGTGATCGCGATCGATAAGGAGCAGTATCAAACCCTGCTCGGCCAGTTGCCGGAAGCGCGAATTGAAATCAACAGGGAGCATATCATCAACAACCTGGCCACCCGTCTGGGCAACGAGGAGCTGGTTCCCGCGGAAGGCCAAACGTTGAAAGACATTGCGACCGAACTCTACGAAGGGAGCGTGATGCCGGTGCTCAAGCCCCGTGTGGCCAAGTTCAACGAACTGATGAATAAAAGCGTTTCGGCCGATACGGTGAGCACCGGGCTGATTGCCTTCTCCGGTCTGGCAAAATCCATGGCGAAACAAACAAGCGCCTACCCCGCCATGGACCTCCACGGCATCTACCGCTATGCCGAGGACGAGTTCGAACAGGGCGGCACCTGGAAGCAGGAGCCTTCCATCACGGACACCACGCACCTCAGCAGAACGCTTAACGCAGACATTGACGAAGACATCGCGTTCAACCTCGAACCCTTCGGAAAGAAACGCACCTTTACATGGAAGTTTTCGTGCTCCGGCGAGGTTGGCATGGAGCTAACCTACGATTGCCGCATCATCGGGAACACGACCTACGAAGACGGACCGAGCACAACCGTCCGGGTGCGCCCATTCGCCGAGGTGGAGGCGAAAAAGACGATTTCCCCCGGCGCCTATTTCACCGTCGACGGGGAGAACTACAGCCGCGCGCACGAAACGTTCGAGCACCCCGCCATCCACGAAATCGTAGTCGTTGCAAGACCGCACGAAGGCTAGCGACCACGGGCTTTCCAACCTTTCCGAAAAGCTAAAACCACCGCCGCACAGGCTTGACCTGACGGGGGTTCGTGCTTAATGTTCCCGCCCTTTACCCCAAATGGGTCTAAACACAGGAGATGAACGATTTATGAATGTTACCGTTAAGGATGCCGGCGCGTGCCGCAAGACCATGACCATTGAAATCCCGGCCGATAAAATCACCGTGGAACGCGACGAAACGCTCAAGGCCTACGCCAAGTATGCCAATATTCCCGGATTCCGCAAGGGCAAGGCCCCCAAGCATGTGGTGGCCAAGAAATATGCCGCCGACATCGATAAGGACATCCAGGAGCGCGTCCTGCCGAAATACTACCACGAGGCGCTGCAGGAAACCGAACTCAAGGTGGTCGGCGTGGTCGATGCCACGGAAGTCAAGCTCGAGGAGGGCCAGCCGGTCAGCTTCGACGTAACCGTCGATGTGGAACCGGAGTTCAAGCTCCCCAAGTATACGGACATTCCGGTAAAGGAAGAGAAGGTCGAAGTCACCGATGCCCAGGTGCAGGATCAGATCAACGCCATCCTCAACCAGCATGCCAACTACGAAGAGGTTGAAGGCAAGACCGTTGCACAGGGCGACATGGCCCAGCTGACCTACGAAGCCACGACCGACAAGAAACCTTTGCAGGAAGCCATTCCCGAGGCTAAGGGAATCGGTTCCGGCGCCGGCTACTGGGTTTCCGCCGACGAATATGCCTTCATTCCCGGCATGGGCGAAGCCATTGTGGGCCTCAAGACCGGCGACAAGAAAAAGGTCAAGGTCACCTTCCCCGACACCTTCATGGTCAAGGAACTGGCCGGCGTGAAGGCGGTGTACGACATCGAAGTCACCGGCGTGCGCGAACGCCGTCTGCCGACGATCGATGAAGAGTTTTGCAAGACCCTGCAGGTGGAGTCCGAGGACGATCTGCGCGCCAAGATCCGCGAGCAGCTTGAAGCCCAGGCGGAAAACGAAACGCTGAACAAGAAGCACGAGCAGATCGTGGAATACCTGATCAAGAAGACCAAACTCGATGTTCCCGAAAGCATCGTCCAGCAACAGACCCGCAATGTGATGTACGACATCGCCCAACGCCGCATGATGATGGGACAAACCCAGGAACAGATCGGGGAACAGCAGGCAGACATCCTCAAGGAAGCGCAGGATCGCGCGCTTGAGAACGTGAAGCTGCGCTACATTGGCCTGGGAATTGCTACAGAACTGGAACTGGAAGCCTCAGCAAACGAGATTGACGAAGAAATCGCGACGATGGCCATCCGCCAGCGGAAGGACGCACGTGAACTCCGCAAGGAAATGGAGCAGAACGACTCCATTGCCAGCGTAGGCGAACAGATCCGTTTCAACAAGGCGCTCGACTACATGCTCGAAAACGCCAAGGTCAAATAGGCTTCCCGTTGGAGCCGTAAAGGCTGGATGATTGGATTATTGAATTGATAGGAAGCCCTATTGGTTCAATAATCCGACAATCCATTAATCCAAAAAGGAAGCAACATGAACGAAATGGCGAACTATCTGATCCCGACCGTAATTGAACAGACCGGTCGTGGAGAACGCGCATACGATATTTATTCCCGGCTCCTGAAGGAGCGCATTATTTTTCTGGGAACGCAGGTCGACGACAACGTCGCAAACCTGATCATTGCCCAGATGCTGTTCCTCCAAAGCGAGGACCCGGAAAAGGACATCAGCCTCTACATCAACTCTCCCGGCGGGATTGTGACGGCCGGTTTGGCGATTTACGACACCATGCAGTTTCTGAAGTGCGACATCACGACCTACTGCGTGGGCCAGGCGGCCAGTATGGGTGCCGTGTTGCTGGCGGCAGGTGCCAAGGGCAAGCGCTATGCCCTGCCCAACGCCCGGATCATGATCCACCAACCGCTGGGCGGCGCCCAGGGCCAGGCCAGCGATATCCACATTCAGGCGCAGGAAATCATGCGCATCAAACAGATCCTGAACAACATTCTGGCTTCCCATTCCGGGCGGAGCATTGACGATCTTGAAAAAGACACGGATCGCGACAACTTCATGTCATCCCAGCAGGCCCTTGAATACGGTCTCATTGACGAAGTCGTTGCCCATGCAAAATAAACAGAGGTCATCCCGATGGCGGAGAAAAACCACACACGCGAGTGCTCCTTCTGCGGAAAGAGCGAAAAAGAAGTACAGCGGCTGATTGCCGGCCCCGGAGTACATATTTGCGACGAGTGCGTTGGCCTCTGCGACGCCCTGCTGGGTCATCAGATGGCCGAACGCGACAACGAACCGACCAGCTCGCAGGAGATCGGCGTTCTCAGTCCGCATGAAATCAAGCAGAAGCTGGATGACTATGTCGTCGGGCAGGACATGGCCAAGAAGGTGTTGGCCGTGGCCGTGCACAACCACTACAAGCGCATGTTTGCCAAGCTCGATGAGGACGGCGTGGAAATCGACAAGAGCAACGTCCTGCTGATCGGCCCGACCGGCAGCGGTAAGACCCTGCTCGCCAAAACGCTGGCCCGCTCGCTGAACGTACCCTACGCCATCACCGATGCCACCACCGTAACCGAAGCCGGCTACGTGGGCGAAGACGTTGAAAACATTCTGTTGCAGCTCATCCAAGCCGCAGATTATGATGTCGACCGCGCCCAGCGCGGCATTATCTATATCGATGAAATAGACAAGATCGGGCGCCGGACGGAAAACGTTTCGCTGACGCGCGATGTCTCCGGTGAAGGGGTGCAGCAGGCATTGCTGAAAATCATTGAAGGCACGGTTGCGCGCGTACCGCCCAAGGGCGGACGCAAACACCCGCAGCAGGAATACCTGGAGATCGATACCTCCAACATCCTGTTTATCTGCGGCGGGGCCTTTGTGGGCATCGAGGAAATCATCAAAGGACGCGTCGATAAGAAGAGCATCGGCTTCGGCAAAGTGCCAACGAAAGAGCTGTCCCCGAACTTCGTGACCATGAACGTGGAATCAGAAGACCTGCTGAAGTTTGGCCTGATCCCCGAGTTCATCGGACGCCTTCCGGTCGTAACGCGCCTCGAAGAACTAAGCGAAGATGAATTGATCAGCATTCTCACGGAACCCAAGAACGCCATCATCAAGCAGTACAAAAAACTGCTGGCTATGGACGGTGTTGAGCTGGAGTTTGAAACCGATGCACTGCGTGCCCTGGCCTCCATGGCCATCAAGCGCAAGACCGGCGCCCGCGGACTCCGGGCCATTATCGAGCACCTGATGCTGGACGTCATGTATGAAGTGCCCATGCGCAACGACGTGACCCACTGCACCATCACACGCGACATGGTCGAGCACGGACTCCATCCTCTGGAGGGCCTCAAAATGCTCGCAAAAGATGAGAAAAAAAAGACGGCCTAACTCCCTGTCCGCACCGAAAATCCCCGTAGAAAACGGGGCTTCTTTATCAACATTTTGCAGCTAAACCTGTCTACGTACACGGACCCGTTGACGGAGGAGTCCGTTTCGGTGCATAGAGGAAAGACCATGAAGCGAAGAAGATTTATAACCGCCCTGCTATCGCTCCCGCTACTCAACCGGATGGCGCTGGCAGAAAGCCAAACCAATCCGGGAAACCTGCCGCCGTTCAAGCCCGGCGAAGTCCTGAAATACAGCCTGGGCTGGCAGTTCATCGTGGTCGGCCACGCTTCGCTCGAGGTTCATCCGGATGGAGAATACCAGGGTCGGCCCGTGCGTAGGTTCAGCATGAAGGCGCGCACCGGCAGTGTGGTTGACCATATCTACAAGGTGAGGGATTCGCTGACTTCGATCGCGGAATACGATGTCAACCGGGCCCTCGCGTACAAGAAGAGCCAGCGGGAGGGCGACGAGGAGCGCGACGAAGTCGTCCATTTCGACTGGGACAAAATGGAAGCCAACTATCACGAGCAACTGAGTGGAAAGAAGAAGACGATAGAGATTCAGGATAACACGCTCGACCCTCTATCGGCTTTCTATTTTATCCGCAATCAGCCCCTGAAGGTCGGCACCGTAATAAAGGGCCCGCTCAGCGATGGCAAGCGCTGCAAGATCGCGAAGATTTCCGTTGTGAAACGCGAAAAGATCAAGGTGAACGGCAAGAAGTACGACACGTTCAAGTTGATCCCCGACATCCAGGACGTCGGCGGCGTATTCAAGCAAAGTAAGGATGCCACGATGGAAATCTGGTGCACGGCCGATCACCGCCACATTCCGGTACTGCTTAAGAGCAAGGTGGCCGTCGGCAGTTTCCGGGCCGAGCTGGAGAGCATGTCCAACGTTGTATGACCGGCCGAGGGGGCCTACTCCTTGGCATCCAGCACCACGAAGGTCGGCAAACCCTGCACCCCGAAATAATCCATCACGGCCTTGGTCGATGGATTCGAGGGGTCCTCGGCGATATACTTGATGAAGGTATACCCTTCCATGCGGGCCTTCACCATCTCATCCTTGAAGGTGATCTTATCCATCACCTGGCAGTTCTTGCACCAGCTCGCCCAGAAATCGACAAAGATGGGCTTGCCGTTTTCGAGGGACGTACCAATGGCTTCGGCCAGCCCCTTGTTCGTGGCCCCGTCGATAATGACATGGCCTTCCACCTCGCCGGTATCCGCAACGTCAGCCGGGCGGAACGCGCGATAGCTCAAATGGCCGTAGTAGAGGGCGAAGAAAATGATGCCCACGCCGAAGCCATACTTGACGTAGACCATCCACTTTCCGGGCTTCGGAAGGAACGAGAGACCGGCTCCGGCAAATGGCCACGGCAACGCCATGCCGATCCCCAGCACAAAAGGTAGCAATAGGCCGGCCACGCTGTTGGCTTCGTGGATATTGGTCGCCAGCAACAGCACGGCAATCACAACGGGAGCAACGCACGCGCCCGCCAGCAGGGCCGCAACGGACCCCATCGTAAACGCGAGAAAAAAGCTGCCGGGCTTCTTTCCGTCTCCGCCCATGCGGGATTGGAATCGTGAAAAGTCGATTTGGATCACATCGAACATGGCCAATGCCAGCACCACAAAAATAATGGCTATGACCAGATTGAACCAGGGATTGGCCTGAATGGTTCCAAACTGCGAGCCCGTCAAGACAACGATCACGCCCAACAAGCCGTAGACCAGCGCAATACCCAAGCCGTACACCGCACCGAGCGCAAAGCCCCTACCCTTCGATCCCGCCTGTGCGCCGGCACCGATGATGGCCAGGTTGACGGGAATCATCGGCAATACGCAGGGTGTAAGGTTGAGTAGGAGGCCTCCTAACAGAATGAAGAGAATCGCGACCAACAGGCCGGACTCGCGAACAAACGCTACCGGATCATTCAGGAACAGGCGGAAGGCGCTGACCTTGGTGTCGCCGACGCCACTCTCCGCCTTATCCAGGAATTTGAGAAAGGCGGATGGACGCATGGAACCCACGGCCGCACCCTTGACTTCCGTGCCCCCCAGCGCCTGTTGCCAATCCACCGGTTGCGGGGAGTCATCCAGATTTTTTGCCACCGGCTGTCCGGGTGCCTTCTTCTCCAGGTCAACCACCTTGGTTTGCGGAATAAAGCAGACCTCGTCGTTGCAACCCCAATACTGAACGTGGATCGCCGCGGCACCGCCATCCTTGGGCATCCACGAATACACGGCCTTGAAGGATTCGTCGTACACCGGTTTGGGCTTCCCGGTGTTTGGATCGGTGATGGAGGACGTCTGGGGCAGTTCAACAGGCTGCTGCTCATTTCCCACCGCATCGCTCACCTTGAAATGATCGGCATACAGATAGTGTTGGGCGGGCACTCCAACGGAAACACGGATTTCGTCGCCGACCAACTCGACATCGACCGAAAAAGGATCGCCAAAGCCTCCGTAGGATGTAACAAGGGATAAAAGGAGTAGTACAAGTGCGAACAGCGGTTTTCTCATGTCAGGATTCCTAGGTTAATGTTTCCTTCGACATAGCGTGCACATTATAGTTCAAACACTTCAGGGTAAATGAAATATGAGTGTAATACTCCGGAAAAAAGAATCAGCCCGCCAAGTGGTGGAGGTATTGCAGGCAAATGGCTACGAAGCTCTGTTCGCCGGCGGGTGCGTGCGCGACAAGTTGCTGGGGCGCGAACCGAAGGATTACGACGTTGCCACCAACGCCCCTCCCGACGAAGTCGAACGGCTTTTTCCGCGCACACTCGCCATCGGGAAGGCCTTCGGCGTCATCGCGGTTATCCATGGTAAACAGACCGTTGAAGTCGCGACCTTCCGCAAGGAACAGGGCACGAGGGATGGGCGACACCCAGAGTTGGTCGAATTCTGTGCGGCCCGCGAAGATGCCTTGCGGCGCGACTTCACCATAAACGGCATGTTCTACGATCCGGTCAAGGACGCGGTCATCGACCATGTAGACGGCCGCCGCGATATTGGACTGAAAAGGATCGTAGCCATCGGCAATCCGGAAGAGCGCTTTGCCGAGGATCACCTCCGCATGTTGCGCGCCATCCGTTTTGCCTACACCCTCGGTTTCGACATCGATCCCGCAACGGATGCGGCCATTCGCAAGATGGCTCCATTGATCAAGCGCATCAGCATGGAGCGCATTGAAGCGGAATTCTCCCGCACCTTGACCGAAAGTCCACGGGCGGGCGATGCCCTGCGCCATCTCCTTAGGTCCGGACTGCTCGAACAGATCATACCGGAGATTATTCCCATGGTCGGGCAGGAGCAACCACCCCGGTTCCACCCCGAAGGCGATGTCTTCGAACATACCGTACTCATGCTCAACCTGATGAACAGCAATCCAACCAACCACGATATCCGGCGCGAGCTAGCCTACACCGTCCTATTGCACGATGTCGGCAAGCCGCCGACGGCGCGCATCGGTCCGGGCGCAGACGGCATTCCGCGCATCCGCTTCGATGGCCATGCCGACGCCGGTGCCGAGCTGGCCGAAGCCATCCTGCTCCGCCTCCGCCTGCCAAACCGCGAGCGCAAACACATCGTGGATGCGATTCGCGGGCACATGCGTTTCATGGACGTTCAAAACATGCGGGCATCCAAACTCCGGAAAATGATCGGAGCGGAAACCTTCGATCTCGAAATGGAGCTCCATCGACTCGACTGCCACGGCTCGCATGAGAACCTCGACAACTACGTTTTTCTACAAGACTACATCGAACAGATGGCGCATGAACCGATCCTACCCGAGCCGTGGATCAATGGCCGCGACCTACTCGAAATGGGCATCAGTGAAGGCCGCCTGATCGGTAGAATCCTGAAGGAGGCCTACGATGCGCAAATGGAGGACCGCTTCGCCGACCGCACCGAATTGCTGGGCTGGATCGCCCGCACCTACCAACCCGACGCACCATAAACGGCCAGCCATGCCAAACGGCTTTACATTTATAAAATTATCATATTTATTCCGTTTAATCGCAACCGCAGCCAATCTATGGAGAAAAATCACATGAGTTACGACAAGATCAAGGTTCCCGAAGGCGGAAAAATCACCATGCTCGAATATGGTCATCTCAATGTGCCTGACAACCCCATTATTCCCTTTATTGAAGGCGACGGCGTCGGCCCCGAAATCACTGCGGCCATGATCAAGATCATCGATGCCGCCGTTGAAAGAGCCTACGGCGGAAAGCGCAAGATCCAGTGGATGGAGATCTACGCCGGCGAAAAGGCCAACGCGGTCTATGGCGAAGACACCTGGCTCCCCGATGAAACGCTCACCGCGATCGACGAGTTCCGCGTTGCCATCAAGGGCCCGCTCACGACACCGGTTGGCGGCGGACGCCGTAGCCTGAACGTCACGCTCCGGCAGGAGCTCGACCTATATGTCTGCCAGCGCCCCGTGAAGTGGTTCCGCGGAGTCCCCTCCCCGGTCCACAATCCGGACAAGGTGGACATGGTCGTCTTCCGCGAAAACTCGGAGGATATCTACGCCGGCATCGAATGGCCGGAAGGCTCTCCAGAGGTCCAGAAGGTAATCCGGTTTCTGCAGGAGGAAATGGGCGTGAAAAAGATCCGCTTCCCCGAAGATTCCGGCATCGGCATCAAACCCGTTTCAAAAAGCGGATCGCAGCGCCTCATCCGGGCAGCCATTGAATACGCGATCCACAACAACCGCAAATCGGTCACGATTGTCCACAAGGGCAATATCATGAAGTTTACCGAAGGCGCCTTCCTCAAATGGGGCATGGAGCTGGCCGCGGAGGAATTCGGTGCGATGTACCACGGGACCGAGAAGGATTACAAAATCAAGAACCCGCATACCGGCGAAATGATCGTGGTCAAGGACTGCATCTGCGACGCCTTCCTGCAGAATATCCTGCTCAAGCCGCAGGACTACGACGTGATCGCCACCTTGAACCTTAACGGCGACTATGCGTCCGACGCCTTGGCCGCCTGCGTGGGCGGCATCGGGATTTCGCCCGGAGCCAACATCAACTACCAGGACGGCAAGGCCGTCTTCGAAGCCACGCACGGCACCGCACCCGACATTGCCGGCCAGGACAAGGTCAATCCCTGTTCACTGATTCTCTCCGGCGAAATGCTACTGCGCTACCTGCCCTGGACCGAAGCCGCCGATCTGGTCATCAACGCGGTGGACAAGACCATCCAGAACAAGACGGTCACGGGCGATTTTGCGCACATGATGGACGATGCCACCCTGCTGCCATGCTCCAAGTTTGCGGACACCATCGTGGCCAATATGTAAACGGCAGGAGTGCCTAACGAAAAACGCCGGCCCCGCAAGGGATGCCGGCGTTTTCTTTTTGCATGCGTGTCGGCTAGTTTTCTTCGAACAGCCAAGTGGACAGGTAGCGTTCACCGGTGTCGCAGATCACCGTCACGATCAGCTTTCCTTCGTTTTCAGGACGCTTGGCCAGCTCAACCGCGGCATGCACGTTGCCGCCTGCGGAAATACCGCAGAGGATGCCTTCTTCCTTGGCCAGGCGGCGCGACATGGCGCCGGCTTCGTCGCCATCGATCTGGATAACTTCATCGATGAGCGAGGTATCGAGGTTGTTGGGGATGAATCCGGCACCGATGCCCTGGATCTTGTGGGGCCCGGGCTTGCCGCCGGAAATCACGGGCGAGTTCTTCGGCTCAACCGCCACCACCTTCAGACTGTCCTTGCGCGGCTTGAGGGCGGATCCAACACCGGTCAGCGTGCCGCCGGTACCAACACCAGCCACGAAAACATCCACAGCTCCGTCGGTGTCCTTCCAAATTTCCTCGGCGGTCGTTGTGCGATGGATGGCAGGGTTGGCCGGATTGTCGAATTGCTGGAGCATGATGGCCCCCGGATTCTTTTCGACCAGCTCTCCGGCCGCGGCAATCGCGCCGGGCATACCCTTTTCCGCCGGCGTCAGCACCAGTTCGGCACCCAGCACCTGCAAGAGTCGACGGCGTTCGATGCTCATGCTTTCCGGCATGGTGAGAATCAGCTTGTACCCTTTAGCGGCCGCCACAAAAGCCAGGGCGATGCCGGTGTTGCCGCTGGTCGGCTCGATCAGCGTGGAGCCGGGCTTGATCAGCCCCTTCTTCTCGGCATCCTCCACCATGGCCAGACCGATACGGTCCTTTACGCTGTAGAGCGGGTTGCGGGATTCAAGTTTCACGGCCACCGTGCCCGGCAGGCCCTCGGTGATGCGGTTCAGTTTTACTAGCGGAGTGTTTCCTACGGTTTCTGTAATGTTGTTGTAGAGCGGCATGGTTGATCTCCATTAAATGTTAAACATGATAGGTTCTTCGGATACGCGTTTTTGATAGTCGTCATGCAGTTCCCGCAACGTGATTTTAGAAAAATAATCCCGCAACACATTGCTGGCCCCCTGCCATACACGCTGTACCACGCACTTGTCCGATTTGCTGCAGCCCTCGGCCAGACATCCCACCAAATTGATGTCGCCTTCGGACGCAGCCAGAATGTCATAGACGGTAATATCCTCGGCTTTTTTCGCCAGACGGAAGCCGCCGCGCAAACCGCGAACACTGTTCACCAGACCGGCATTCTTGAGCGGGACGATAATCTGCTCGATATAATCCGTGGAAATCCCTTCCTGCTCAGCAATCTTCTTTTTCGGAACCGGCTGGTCCCCTTGCAGGCGCGAGATGCACAACAGAATTCGAGTCGCGTACCGCCCTTTGGTTGATAGTTTCATGATTTAATCTCCTTAAACCGACATTTTGTTATCTTTTTTATCATCTATAAAGATGAGAGCTTTGCACGTCAAGTGTATTTACGGAAAAAGCCGTAAGGGTATTGCGATTTTATTTCCACCCCATAAAATAAGCCTTTTCAGCACATTTCGTGCGCGAGAGACATTGTCAATAATCCAATTTCCAATTGAGGCCAATACCCGGACGCATCTTGGGACCGGCGCTCGTTTCCACGGAAAAATGGCGGTTGAGATCATATTCCGCGGTCATGTCGGTCTGGGCATCGGTTCCGAATGTACTGCTGACCTCCACATACAGCTCCGGCGTGATGTACTTGCCTGCCGCGACGGCGGAATCCCCGGCCTCGACATCGGATTCGCGCACCTCCAAGGTATCGACGCCCACCACGCGCCGAACCTGGTAGAGAAACCCCGGACCGGAGAGGCCGCTCGACAGCTGTTGGGCGGCAGACGCAATCTGAATCGCTTGATAGGGCGAAATCGAGCTGGTATCGCGCTTGAACAGCACATGGGAGAGAATTTCGTCCTGCGGCAATGGGGGCGTGGATTCAAGCCGGCACTGCGGGTCCGTTACCGTCCCGTTGAGCACGAGACGGGCCGAAATATCGCTCCGAGAATATTCCGCTGTCAGGTTGTTCAGCACGGGCGCCGCCGGCACCGCCCCATCAAGATCCACCGAGCCATCGATCAACTGGAACGGCTTGCCCACAAAATCCACAAAGCCCCGGCGCGGCTCAATCCGGCCCTTGATCGACAAACCCCGATCCGAATCACGCAATTGCACGGAACCTCCCCACACCGCATCGACCAGCGAAGCATTTACATAGATTTGGTCCGGCATCTCCACGGTCACGTTCAGTCCCACGGGAAACGGACGGCGTGCGTTCGCCGCACGAACCATGGCCGCCTCTTCCGCCTCGACATCGTAATCCTCCAGCACCGCCGGTTTGCGCGACACCAGGTTGTCGGGCAGAATGTCGGCCCGATCCACCACCAACGTGCCCTTGATGGACGGCCGGTCGGCTTCATATTTCAGCGAAAGCTCACCCGAAACGGTGGCTTCCACCTCGGGACGCCGAACCACCTTGGCTTTTGTTAGTTTCAGCTGCAGGTCCGGACCGTCCTGCAGCACGCCGCCAGATAGCCGGATCCGGCCGCTTCCGCCATCCGTAGCCGTCGCCTGACGGATCACGAAACCGTTGTCGGTGGCGTCCAGGCGGGCGTCGAAAGCATCAAACAGGATGCCCCAGCCATAATGCTCGTAGGCCCCCTGCTCGATCAGGATGAATCCGGAAGGCTTGCCCTCGTGAATGGCCAGCTCGGTCGTCATGTATCCATCGACATGCTGGTTGTAGAGGATGCCCAACCCGTTGAACACCGCCAGGTCCAATACGGAATCCAGGGTACCGGTCGACAGGCGGGACACCGGCTTGAAGCGGAAGGGATAGGCCGAAAACGTGCAAGGCATCGCGATCGTAGCATGCAGATAGCCGCTTACAAAGTTGGTGATGACGGACGACGCAAACAAGCGCCCGTTGGTAACGCCACCGGAAATGTGGAAGTCCAGCTTGGGGAGCTCGTCGAGGGTATCCGCGGACGTTGTAAACTGCAGCACATCCAGTTCCGCCATCACCTCGGGCGTGGCCGTTGCGCCAGAGATCGAGCACTGCCCGCTAATGCGCCCATCGAATCCTGAAAACACCGGAAACGGAAGCGCGCCCAAGTCGCAATCGGCCAAGTCCACATTGAGGTTGACCTGATCCGGGCTCAAGCGGCCAGCCAATGTTGCCGAAGCCATATCCCACGCCGTCACCTGCATGTACTGCACCATCACGGACCAGCTTTTGTTGCTCGTCGCCACATGGGCCAGGGTTTCTGCGCGATAGGTATAGTCGTTCGTGTCCGTCAGCGTTACCGTCGCATCCACATCCACCATTCCGCCGGAAAAGTCCAACCGGGCATTCCCCTCCAAACGGCAGGCGTCGTTCTCGAATTGCAGGTCCCCAAGCTTCAAGGTTTGTTCGGCATAGCGCAGGCGCGTCGACAGCTGGGCCGGACGCCCGCCGCGCACCAGTTCAACCTGGAGCTTCGCATCGACCCCTTCAGGATCAACGGTGGCTTCCCACGCCCCGGATAGTTTTTCCGTCCCCAAAGCCGGCTTGTGCCATTCATCCACCTTGGCGCGCACGGTGAGCGTCTGGTCCGAAAGGCCGGTCATGGATGCATTGATCTCAACGCGGCCAACCGCATCGCCCCGGATATCCACCGAGCCGAACAAATGCCCCGATACCAGTGCTACACCCCCCGAGCGTACGGAATACTCCAGCGGCATACCGGCCACGCCCGAGCCCAAACGGAAACGCTCCACGGAACAATTCTCCAGCACCAGATCCATCCGCTTCGCCTCCCCGTTGCCGCCAGTGTCGGCCGGGTGCACGGCCTCACTCCTTAACGGAAGCCTGGTAAGCTCCACCTCGGCCGCCGTCAGTTCCATAACACGGACGCGCCCCTTCCAAAGATCGCCGAGCGCCAGCTGGCCGCGGACATCCTGCACGGCCAACCATTCGCCCTGTGCATCGCCGACCGAGATCCGGTCCACGGCCATCCGGCTCGGCAGCCAGCCGCTGATGCGGCCGATATGTACCTCGGTGCGGCCTGGATGACTCAGAGTGCGCGAGAGGAACGAGGCCAACATCTTCTTGCCCGGCGACGTTTGAAGCAACAGGTAGAAGAGGACCAGCAACAGGATGGGCCCGGCAACAATCCATGCGAATCTGGATCTGCGTTTCTTCATCAGAAAGCCTGCCCCAAACTAATGTAGAACTGCAAACGTTCCACTTGCTCGGCGGACGGATTGAGCGGGTATGCAATGTCCGCCCGCAATGGGCCTATGGTCGTGAACCAACGGATCCCGAAGCCGGCCCCGTATCGCAACGACCGGTCGAAGTCGTCCAGCTTTTCATTATAAACCGCACCGCCATCGACAAACGCGGCATACCCCAAATGGCGTCCGGGCTGCATCCGCAGTTCCAAGGAAAACTCGACGGCCTTGTCCCCCCCGGCCGGCACGCTGTTGATCTGCGGTCCGATTTGCTGGTATTCATAGCCGCGCACCGATCCGCCGCCCCCGGCATAGAACCGTTCGTCGGCCGGTACGGCATCGATTGCCGCCCCGTCGATGCTACCCAGCATCATGCGCAAGGCGCTCGACAACCGATAGCGCTCCCACAACATCATATAATGCCGGTCCTCCACCTGGGTTTTGAAAAACGACTGGGCCCCAAGGGTGTCGTTGAAATAGGTAGAGCGACCGTAAAGTTGCATGCCCCGCACGGGGTTGAGCCGGTCGTTGCGGCTGTCGAATACCCCCTGGACCGGAAAGAATATGTGCGAAAAATGTTGGTCGTCGTTCAACTGCTCGACGCGCGAATATTTGTAGCCCGTTCCGACGCCGCCCTGGATGGCTGTCGTAAAATCGCGCAGCACCATGGCCGAGGTGGTGACCTTGCGGGCGCTATAGGCATCCGGCTTGTCCTCCGTGGCCTCCGTCTCCAGCACCAGGTACTGCCGCGCGTCCAAGAAGCCCGAACGGGTAAAGCGCCCGGTACCGCTGGACTTCACCGGGTTCCATGACACACCGGTTTCGAGGCGCTCCCCGCCACCAAACAGGCTGCGGTGCTCCCAGTAGCCCTTCACGCCAGGACCTACGTCGGAATAGTTGACGCCCAGGCGGATGGTGCGCTTGTCCCGTTCGACCAGCCGGATGCGAACCGGAATGACGTTGGTTTCCCCGGACGGCTCCAGCAGGTTGATCCGCACCGATGAAAAAAGCCCGCTCTCGAGCAGCTTGCGCTCAAAGTCTTCGACCTCCTTTGCGTCATACTTGTCGCCCGTACCCCACGGCAATTGGCGGTAGACATACTTGTCGTCCAGATCCTCCAGTCCCTCCACCTGCACATCACCGAACAGGGCGGGCGTTCCAGGGTCGAACCACCAGTCGAGGTCGACCGTCTTCGTTTCCCGGTCCACCTCGATCTCGCGGCGTGCCAATTTGGGGAACGGGTAGCCACGCCGCTTGATCTCTTCCAAGATGCGTTTTTCCTCGTCGAAGACATTGGCAGCCTCGACTTGCTGGCGATGCCGGATGCGGGGCCGGATGCGGGAGAGGGCCTTGTCGGGTTCCCCCTCGAAATGCAACCGGACCGTGCCGAAGCGATACTGCCGCCCCCGCCGCACATCGATGGTGACCCTCACCGGATCGCGTTCGGCATCCAGATACATGCCGACCGAACCGTCGTAGAGGCCGTTCGCCTCCAGTATCGCCTCGATCGTTTCCCGGTCCTTGTCCATGCGGTTGCGCAGTTGCCCGATGGTCGAGGGTGGCCGATCCACGAAACGGCAGGTTTCGGTGGATTCATGGATGGTCTTGCCCAGCCGCCACCCCGCCCCGTCGATATCCACCTTGTAGGCCAAACCTTCGGAGTTGTGGACGGTGGCGCAACCGGCACAGGCCAGAGCGCACAGCGTCATCAGGATTCGGGTATAAGGAACCATTGCCATCGTAAAACAGCCTAGTCCATTGCATCGGGAAGGTCAAAGCGGATCGCCCACCAGTGCATTGGTGAAAGACGCAATTCCGCAAGGGCGTGGGGGTGTCGCGCGTCATGGCATGGGCATCAGGGAGTACGGAAACTCCGGCGGGATTCATTCTTGTCTGATTCCTCTCTGTGGTGGAAATCAATCGGGATATCGGCTAGTCTTCCCACATGAAAACGCACATTGGAGTTCTAGGCCCAAACACGACCACCGATGAGGAATATGTACTAGGCATGGAGGTTGGACGCTGCATTGCCGAAGCGGGCGCTACGCTGTTGTGCGGCGGGCTTGGCGGCGTGATGCGTGCGGCGGCCGAAGGCGCAAAGGCCGCCGGAGGGCAGACGGTCGGCATCCTGCCGGGCGACGACAAAACCGACGCCAATGAATTTATCGGCACTGCTATCCCGACGGGGCTCGGCCCCTATCGCAATGTCGTGCTGGTGAATGCGTGCGACGCGGTCATCGCCATCCACGGTGCTTACGGCACGCTATCGGAAATCGCGTTTGCATTGCGGCTCGGCGTGCCGGTGGTGGGTTTGCATACGTGGAAAGTCTGCCGCGAGGGCCAAGCCGACCCCGGAATCCATGTGGCCCACTCGGCCGAAGAGGCGGTCACGCAGGCAATGCAGTTGGCCGACCGCCAGTAGGGACTACCAGCGATAGCGCAGGCTGAGGTCGAACAATGAGGATTCCGATCCATCACCGGTGGTCTGCGTGTAGCCCCCGGAGAGGAACCACGCCTTGCTGAGGCGGGCATCGAGGTTGATGGCATAGTATGAAACGGTAAACCCATTGCCCCCGGTATCGGGATCAAGCCAGCGCATGCTGGCGGCCGGACGAAGGGCATACTTTTCATCGAAGAACGGTAGATAGGCCGTTAGTAACCAACCCATGCCGCTACTGCCAGAGGATTCCAGATTGTACATCGTGGCCGCCACGTTGGCGGTCGTCCAATCGAAGATGCCGGTGCGGGTAAGTCCGACGCGCCAGCGCATGGCATCTTGCGTTGCATCCGACACCGTGTAGGCGACTTCCTCGTTAAGCCGCAGGTTCAGCGGCAGGCGATGGCGCGCCCCGATCCAGTAGCGCCAGTAGCCGCCATCGAACAGGTCGTCGGTGACCACCAGCAAGCGGTCGCGTTCCACCGGGGTATCGGTGCGTTCCCAATGGTCGGCGCCGGCACGCAGGGTGTGTTCGTTGTTGAGTTTGTAGGATGTGGTCAGATCGAAACGGGAAAGCTGCGTGGTGCTGTTGGTCGTATCGGCCACTCCGAAGTCAAGCACAGCGGTGGAGAATAGATTGAACCGGCGGCCCAGACTGGCCTGCTGGTCGAACAACAACGCAAGCCGGTTGGCGTTGCCTTGGTACAGCGACCCCATCAAGCCGGCAGTTCCGGAATAATGTGTATCCCCGCGCCGGCCGGCTTCCACGGTGGCATAGCCAACAGCAGTCGGCTCGTCGCCGTTGTATTCCAAATTGACCCGGTCGGGCTTGAGTCCGCCCATCACCCCGAACCGCCACGGACCGCCAGGATCGACCTCCATCTGCGCGCCGTCGAGATAACCGACTGACGGCAGTTCGAAGGGAAGGAACCGGCCGATGCGTACAAAGCCGTCGCCGGCAAGCGGATGCTGCAGCATGGCGCTATATACCAATGGCTGGATGGTTGCGTATTCCGGATGGGTGCTGTAGCCATCACCGCTGCGGTAGCGCGCACCGGCCGACCAGTTGAAGCTCCAACCCGAGCCGAAAAGCCGTTCGATGTTTCCCGACGAAGAAAGCCGGGTAATCATACGGTCCTGTCCGCTGTCCGTGCCGGTCACCATACTGTGGTGTACGCTGAGACTACCGTGGCTGACATTGCGGCTCTGGGTGACCGCCGGCACCTGCTTTTGCGGCGTAAGCAACGGAACAAACGGTTCGGGTTCCTTTACCGTACCGTTCCCCGCCTTGGCATCGGCCACCCGCGGGGGTTCAACGGCAACAACGGCCGCTTCAAACACCAGCGTCACCGGCTGGTTTTCCAGTTCGCCAAGCGCGATCGCGTCGAGTCCGTCCAGCCGGAGCAGCGCGGTCGATTGCGCCGTCTGTACCACTTCGAACGGCCATGCACGGCCATCATCCATCAACAGCTGCCCCTTCACGCCGGCAGCCAGGCCGTGGTCGCTACCGGTATCGACATAGACCCCTTCTTCAATGGCATACGTGATATGGGCATTGATGTTTCGGGATTCCGCGGCACGCGCCGCAGCCGCCGCATGCCATAGGACGAGGAGCGCAAGGATCCTTCCTCCGGTTCTATTTATCATCTGGTAGAACACATTCATAAACGATTCCTATCGGGCTAGTCCCTTCCATCCGGGTGGCAGTTGTAGCAGGCCGAGGAGACGTAGACATAGTTGCCGACCTCGTCGTGATCGTTGTCCGTCGAACTCTTGCCGTGACAGTTGTTCAGACAGGTAAAGGTCGTGGTCGAGCCGGTATTGTGGCAGCGCGTGCACGAGACATCATGGTTGCTCCGCAGTGGGAAGTCGTGCGAGAAACTCGACGGTGTCCATGCCGTGGTGGTATGGCATTGCGTACAGTCCTGCGGGAAGCCGAGCGACGCATGATCCGGGGCGCCCTGGTAATCGGATTGGTGGCACGAATAGCAGTCCTGCGACAAGCCGGCATAGGTGCCGCCCGTATGGCACTGATCACAGGTCAACCCGGAATGGCCCTGCGTCAGCGGGAAGAATGAATGGTCGAATGTGGCCGGTGTCCAGGCCGAGCGGCTATGGCATTGCTCGCAATCGTGCGAGAAACCAAGCGATACGTGGTCCGGCGCCCCTTGAAAATCGGCGTCGTGGCAGGAATAGCAGTCCTGACTCAAGCCGGAGAAGGTTCCGCCCACATGGCACTGGTCGCACGTGAGCCCGGAATGGCCCTGCGTCAGCGGGAAGAACGAATGATCGATCGCGGCAGGCGTCCAGGCCGTGGTGCTGTGGCATTGCGTGCAGTCGTGCGGGAAGTTGAGCGCAACATGGTCCGGCCCGGTTTGGTAGTCGCTCTCGTGGCAGGAATAGCAGTCGGCGGCGAGGCCGGCATAGACTCCGCCGGAATGGCAATCGGCGCACGATGCGCCGGCATGGCCGCCGGTCAGCGGGAACGCGGAATGGTCGAACGTCGCGGGCGTCCAGCCCGATGTACTGTGGCATTGCTCGCAGGTCTGCGGATAGTTTTGGGCCACATGGTTGGGAGCACTGTCGAAGTCATTGCCATGGCAGGATGCGCAATCGGTCGACAGCCCGGAGTAGGTTCCTCCCGAATGGCAATCGGAGCAGGACAAACCGCCGTGCTGGCCGGTCAGCGGGAAGAACGAGTGATCGAACGTTGCGGGCGACCACGCGTTCTTCGTATGGCATTGCGTGCAGTCGTGCGAGAAGCCCTGATCCACATGCCCCGGTGCGCCTTGGAAATCGGAATTGTGGCAGGAATAGCAATCCTGCGACAAGCCACTGAAGGTTCCTGACGTGGTATGGCACTGGACGCAGTTGAGCCCGCGGTGCCCCCCCGTCAAGGGGAAGAAGTTGTGTAGAATATTGGCGCCGTTCCAGCCGACCGGGTTGTGGCACTCCTGGCAGTTGGAGGTCCAGCCGTTGGCCACGTGGTCGGGGTCGACAACTGCCTTGGCATTTTCGATATGGCAGGCTTCGCACTGTAGCGGTGCACCCCGGAATTCACCGGTGGCCGCACCTTCGTGGCAACTTTCGCACGCCACCGCAGCGTGCGCCCCCACCAGCGGAAAACGCGTGCGGGCATGCTCGCCGATCAGTCCGGTCGGTTCCCATGTGATTTGGGTGTGGCACCGCTGGCAATCCAGACCCATTTCATCGGCATGCGGATCGATGTGGCAGCCGGAGCAGCCGCGCGCCACGTAGGCTTCCACCGGGCCGCGGTCGTTGTGGCATCGCAGGCAGGCGGCTTGGGCATGGGCCCCTTCCAGCGGATAGCCGGTCTCTTTTTCGTGATCGAATTTAAAGTCGTCGCGCATCTTATCCCAGCGGTCCGGCACGTGGCAAAGGCTGCAGTCGCCGGGAAACTTGGTATGCGGCACCAACGGCCCCCATTCTTTCGCGTTCCATTCCTGGCGCGGAATAATGAACTGGCAACCGGCCACCACAAGCCCGGCCAGGAACACGCCCCATACGAGCGTATGTTTGACAAACCTATTTCTTTTGGAAGCCATGGCAATCCTCGCATTTCGTGGTTAAGGGGCGATACTGGACAACCGACTGTCCATCCATCTGCGCTACAGCCTGGTGGCAGGCCTTGCAGTCCACCTTGGCGTGCGCCTTCCCAAGGGCGAACCTGGAATCCTTTTCATGATCAAAACGTTCCGCCGTCCATCGATCCACCGAGCCATGGCACCGCTCGCAGTCGGTAGTGCCCAACCCCCGGAATTGCCCACGGTGGATGTCTGCGTGGCAGGAGGCGCAGGTGGTCGGAGCCTTGCGATACTGAAGAATGCCCTCGCCAGTGGAGGGAGCCGCATGGCATTGGCTGCACGCCGCCTTGGCGTGGCCTTTACCGAGGAAGAAGGGCCGCATTTGCTGATGCTTGTATTCGCGAATGCGGAACGTTGAAAAATCTGGCGTATGGCAGGCCGTGCAATCGCTCTTCGCAATTTCCTGGTCGAACTGGTTGCCATGGGGATTGGTGTGGCAATCGCGGCACGCCTTGGCCGTATCCTTGAACTGCCGCACCTCGGAACCTTCGGGAACCTGGTGACACTGGTTGCACGCCACGGCCATGTGGCCGCCCTGCAGCGGATAGGTTTTCGGATGCCCCGACGGGCCCAGCGTCGACGGCTTGAAGCGCTCAACGATGTGGCACTGCGCACAGGCGGGATACGTTTCCTTGAACTGGCCCGCGTGCGGATCCTTGTGGCATCCGGAGCACTGTTCGGCCCGGCGGTTGTAGTCCGGTGCCTCCGGATCCGGGAAGCGCTCAGCATAGGTTTCGAGTTCGGGGGCGTGACACTTGGCGCAGTCGACCTTCATGTGCGCTCCCTTTAGTTTGAAATCGAAATGGTCGTGGAAGGCCACATCGACGCCACGCTCGCCCAAGCGCCAATTTTCGTCGATGCCCTTGTGGCATTTCAAACAGTCGCCCTGAAGCTGTTGCTCGAAGCGATGCGGGGTTTCATGGCAGTCGGCGCACTGCTTGCCCTTGACCGGGCCAAACTTGAGGATCCGTTCCCCTTCCCCGCTATCCATCAGCTCGGGCGGCGCGTCCGTTTGGTGGCAGGCCGAACAGGCGGCACTGGCGTGCTTGCCTTCCAGCACGAAATATTTTCCATGGTCGAAGAACGGGGCCGGCTTGAAGGCCTCCTGGTTATGGCACTGCGTGCAATCGCGCGTCTTTTCGCCGCTTTCATGCACATCCTTATGGCAACTGATACATTCCTGGTTCAAACCGAGCATCGTGTGTTCGCGCACGTGTTCCGGGAAATCGGCCAAGGCAAACGGTTCCGGCAACTTTTCGCTGTGGCACTTTGCACATGCCAATTGATCGTGCTTGCCCGTCAGCTTGAATTCGACATGGGGATGGTTGAAAGCATTGGTTCCATCCACGCCCCACGATACCGCGCTCACCAACTGGAAATCGGCCCCCAAATGTTCCGAATGGCATTTCTCGCAAGATGAAGCCGGATCCTCCTGCATGATGAAGGCGTGGTAGCCCGTCTGCGTATCAAGCTGCTGTGCGATTTCACCGTGGCAATGCAGGCAGCCCGGCGTCAATCCCTCGTCGGAGTGGCACTTCTTGCAGGAAAAGATCGTCGAGCCGCGGATCACCTCCGCATGCGGCGCGGCCAGCGGGCCGGGCGAACCCTGATAAAGCATGAGAAATACCGCCATGGCCGCAATGGATACAAAGCCAAAAACAAACATCATGGTCTTGGGAGTCATACGGCTCATTTCGCCCCCCCCATGGCAAACAGGTTGCCGTAGCGCAACGCCACGACGATATGGCACACGACGACGCACAGCATAAGTACCGCCAGCCAACGGTGGAAAAAGCGCCACGAGGAGATCAGGCTGCGCAATTCGTGGTAGCGGATGAGCCACTGCCAATGTATGCAGTAATCCCTGACCAGCGGCAGCATCTTGCGGGAGGCCCCGTGCAGTTCGGGAGAGTCGAGGATATGCCGCTTCAGATTGCTATAGTCCTTGCGGCGCTGGACATCGCCGATGATCATGGCCGCAAAGCACCCCAGCAAACCGGTCCGGTGCACGCGGGCTTTCGGACGGGAGCGGTCCAACCATTCGGCATGCACGCCGGAGTATTCGAGCAACTCCCGGCAGGTATCGAGCTCATCCTGCACCTGAGCCAGCTCCAGTTCACGCCCTTCGACCGATCGCGGTACGCGCGTGTAGATGCTGCGTCCGACAATGCCGGTCAGGATGGTGATCGTCATGGCCAGCAGCGCCAGCGAACCCAACGCACTGGAGGGGGCCAGCGCTGAATGGAAAACAATCAGCCCGCCCCCGATCAGACCGGTCAGCACATGCGTATCCATCCACATGCGCAACGGGCCCAAGACCTTCACGCTGAGAAGGCGCTTGCGGACGAGATAGCCAAGGTTCAGCACAAAGAGGGCCGTTGCCCAAATACCCGAGGGAAGCCCGAAGGTGCCGGACGAGCGCAGCGCGCCGTGCAGCTCTTTGAGCGGGCGCTCTATCCGGGATGTGCCGTAGTAGTCCCAGTGCAAAGCAAGTGTCACCAGGAAGGCGACGAGCGCCAGACCTCCCAATGTCCATAGGACGATTGCTCGAAACCAGAGCAGACGCTGACGCAGCGTCGACGTCGACACACTCATCCTGCAATCCTCAGCGACTCGACACCGTCTTCATCCCCGCTCGCCGGCGTTCCAAACTCGATCCCCATGTTTTTGAGGAGCGGATACGGTGGTTCGCCACCGGCGAAAACAAATACATAGTCGGCCGGCATAGTGGAATCCTCGAGGTGCTCCCCATCTTTGTTCTGTAGCGACAACAGGGCGCAGTCGGACTCGATCTGCCTAACCTGCGAGTTGAAAACGACCGAGACGGTTCCATCCCTCATCGCCGCTTCAATATGGTCGCGGTTCCGTTGCTTGATGCGGAAAAAGGCATGGCGGCGGTAAGACAGGGTCACCCGGTTGCCCGGCTGGGCTGCCAGCGCCAACGCCGCCTCGATCGCACTATCGCCGCCGCCGACCACCAGCAGGTTCTGGTCGCGGTGTTCCGCCGCGTCCGCGAGCTGGTACAACACCCGCTCGGAATCCTCGCCGGGAACATCCAGGCGGCGCGGTGTGCCGCGGCGGCCCAACGCCAACACACACGTTCGGCAACGAAAATCACCAACCGATGTCATTGCTGTGAGCGTGCCGTCAACGTCCTGTTCAATACCTGTCAACCGTGCGCCGGACCTCACCTCGATGCCGGTATCGCGCAGGACCTTTTCCCACAGTTCCAGCAACTCTTCCTTGCTATACTGCGTGCGCTTCATGCGGCCGTAGATCGGCAGGTCAACGGGCTGGGTCAGGGTCATCTTGTTGCGGGGATACTTCCGCACGGTCCCGCCCAGCGCATCCTGATCGATCAACTCATACTTCAGTCCAAGCTCATGCGCCTTGAGGGTGGCGGCGATGCCTGAGGGCCCGGAACCCACCACCAGCACATCCAACACCTCTCCCTCGGCGGAATTCCTCCCATTGGCCTTGAGGCGGCGACCGATGGTCTGGACCACTTCGACTCCCTGCGATACCGCATTGCGGATCAATCCAATGCCGCCGAGCTCTCCGATGATGTATACACCGGGAACCGATGTTTCCCGTTCCGGGGAGAGTTGCGGAATATCCGTGCGCTGCGAAACATCGCCGAGGCCCACGGTCAGCGCCCCCACGGGACACACCTCTTCGCACACTCCATGCCCCACGCACCCGGATGCATTAACCAAACGTGCCTTACCGTTCACCACCGCCAACACACCGGTCTCGTGGCATGCCTGCACGCAACTTCCGCATCCGAGGCAAAGATCCGTGTCGATATGGGGATGCTGGGTGAGCGCCTGGTTCGATCCCAGTTCCTCCGCCTCCCGGACCTTCTCCGCCAGTTCCTGCTCCTCGGCCAATTGGATCTTCCGATGCCATAGGCCGAGTACGGAAAAAACCACACCGAAGAAAATCGCAACCCCTAGAAAGATAATCCTGTCCATAAACCCACCAACTCCAATCAACCATAGGGCTTGTCCAGAAACGCACTATGCTTGCCAATTGATAAGAAAAATAGATACAGGCGGTTTTGCCGCGACCCTTTTTGCCTTACGATTCCTTAAGGTTCGAAACCATGGCAATCAAATCCCCCATTTTTTCTATGCTTTAAGACACACACAGAAATCACGGGGTAAAACACCCACATTTAAACGGACTGATGCATTTTATCTATTTATTGGCGCGGAAGCATTCGATCAGGCACCAACCAGAATATCATTCGTTGGATTTCAGCGGTTTAACCGCACCCCACAGACGTCGCAAAACCAAAATCACCAGACCTAGTCAAAGCGAGGAAGCGCCCAGACAGAGTGGTCCCAATGGTTATCCCCCATGGGATCGACCCATAGCTCTATGGTTTTAGAGCCGGGGGGAATGCCTACGGAAATCTGGACTTCGCGGCCCGCATAGGAGTTAAGCGGCCTTGAGCGATAAACGCGCTTTCCGTCTATCAGAACAATATAGCGCCACGAGCCTGTAATGTTACTACTGTAGTCCGGTTTCACTCCCCACGCCATGAACATCCTGGCTCCATCCGGAATGGCGTAGACGACTTGACTGGGTGCGTGCGCGAATATGTAATCGTTGATTGGCTCTCCATGAAGATAGACCCCGGTATCTCCCAGATTCTTCCCATACATTAATTCCGCGTAGCCGACCCTGCTTTTAACCACCTCGTCCCGCCAGAAGACATGCTGCCTGGTATCGGCACCCTCTTCTTTGGCGACTTCGGTCTGTTTCTGTTCCTGCAGCGCAGCCTGCTCGGACTGCCTAGCCAACGTGGAAGGAGCGTCGGGACGCCGCACCGGACGAACCACAAGCAACTCGTCGTTCCGGGAGACAATCCAGTCTCCCGTCTCGCCAAAATCATCAGGGCACGTAGCAGTACACTCCAATATCCATACCGCGCTTTGTGCGTATCCTGAATCGTTGAAGATACCGCATGGCTCATACAGCTGCGCCATGTAGGTTTTCCCCCAGGTATTCAAGACAATCCCATTATTCCCCACGGCTTCCAGCACCGAAACGGCATGCCCTGCCTTTCGGGAAATGCCATCGACATTGCTCATCATGAGTACGGTCATGTTCAACCCGTTGACATGCTCCGCCAAGGCATTGGAATTCTTTCCAAACGGGATGATCTCATACTCAAACATGTAGTTTTTCGATGGATATTCCGCAAAGAATGCCTTGAGCCCCTCGACCAGACGGGACATCGGCGTTCCGGCATCTCCCAAGGTCTTTACATAGCTGTAGAGTTGGTTGCTAAGCCAGTCGGCCTTATCGGCCTCGGGGCCTTCCTTCGGAATGTGGCACACGCCGATGCGGTCCCACCAAAGCAGAAAATTGATGGATGCGTTGGCAAAACATCCCCAAGACTCATCATTGCTGCCTTGCGAATAGGTCGGGATAAGGAAACGGTCCGGATCACAGGTCGCGGTTTCAACATGCTGAGAGAGATGAACAATCTCCTTCTCGTCTCTCAGGGTCACGATCTTCGACATCGCCGAATCGGCCAGCTCGGAAAAAGGATAGTAGCAATAGCTTCCATCCTCGTTTCTGAACAGAATCTTTTTACCGTCCGCCGCCATGACCCACCCTTCGATGGTGTCACCGGCGGCCAACTTGTACTGGTCAAATTCCGAAGCCCGGCCAAGCAACGAAAGCCACACCAACCCCAATACAAGAAGGGACATCCTTCTGATTCGGCCCATTACTCCCCCCTTAAAGAAACATCAATGATTTCATGTATTAACTATTAGGATACTACTTGAACTCGGGAATCGCCCAGACCGCCTCTCCCCCGTATCGGTTGTGCAAGTATGCGATCAATTCTATCCACTCGGCATCCTCGGGAATGGCGACGGAAATGGGGACTACACCATCGGCATACTCCTCTAGTGGCCGTGACCGGAACACCTCTTTCCCATCAATCTCTACGATATAGCACCATTTGCCATGCTGGCCAAAGAAGACGTTGTCGCTCCAGAGACTGGTGCCCAGCGCAGTAAACGTGGAGACGTTCTCCGGTATACGGTAGCGGATCTTACTGGGAGCAAAGGCAAATATATAGTCGGCTACATTTTCGCCGTTCACCCGTACTGAAAATCGGCTATCCCGACATTCCCCATACATTAAGTCATACTTTTCAACCTGGTATTTTAATGCCTGATGCTTGCCGAACCACGCATCGCCCGTGTAACGGCGCACGTGTGCGCCGCTTTCCTTCCCGGGAGGGCCATCGACCAACTTTGGTGGTGCGTCGGGACGCCGGACGGGACGGACCACAAAGAGATAATCATAGCGGTGAACCGTCCAGCGGCATCCATCCTTGTCGAAA
Source organism: Pontiella sp. (assembly GCA_050306215.1). Classification (GTDB taxonomy): domain Bacteria; phylum Verrucomicrobiota; class Kiritimatiellia; order Kiritimatiellales; family Pontiellaceae; genus Pontiella. The sequence goes on along the minus strand of JBNLGU010000001.1, from coordinate 6,132 downwards.
TCCGGCGGACACGTGGATGTAAAATCGATATCCCACACGGAGCCATCGGCAAACTCGGACGAACTATGCAGACCACACGGTTCGTAGAGCTGGGCCATGTAGGTTTTGCCCCAGGTATTGATTGCGATGCCTTTGTTTTCCGTGGCTTGAATCAAGGACACCGCATGCCCGCTCTTGCGTTGGCCACTGGCTAGTTTGCTCATCATGAGCGCGGTCATGTTCAACCCCTTGGCATTTTCGGCCAAGGCACCGGGATTATCCTTTAAAGAGATAATGTCATATTCGAAGGTGTAGTTATCGGATGGATATTCTTCAAAAAACATCTTCAGCCCACTTGACAGCTTTGAAAAATTAGAGCCCCCGCCATCAAAGGTTTTTACATAGGCATAGAGCCGGTCGTGCAACCATTCCGCCTTCTCGTCTTCCGTACCCTCCTCCGGAATACGGCAGACACCGATCCGGTCCCACCAGATCAGGAAGTTGATTGAGGCATTGGCCACGCAGCCCCAGTTTTGATCAAAGCTGCCTTGGTCATACGTAGGGATCAACCAGCGGTCCGGATCGGCGTTTGAGGCTTCGACATGCTGGGACATATGCACAATGTCCTTCTCTTTCCGCAAATCCTCGATCTTCGCATTCGCCGCACCGGACAATTCGGAATAGCTGTAGAGGCAATAATCGCCATCCTTGTTTCTGAGCAGGATTTTTTCACCGTCCGCCGCCACAACCCACCCACTGATGGAATCGCCACTTTCCAGCTTGTATTGATCATATTCCGAAGCATGTCCCGCCATCGGGAAAAGCAAACAAATACATAAAACGAGTTTAGCTTTCGACATTCACAAGACCCCGCACTCCATCAACAAGCCTTATAGAGAGTTTCAGCCGTATACATATCGCAATAAACAAACTCAGCACAAGATGATTACAAAAAAAGCGGGGTGTTCCCCCGCTTTTAGCCAACCACCGCTACTTTATTTATTTTTCCTGAAGTATTCGATCAGGGCGTTGGTCGATGCGTCATGGTCGAGAGCGCTGTCCGATTCCAGCTCCGGAAGGATGGCCTTGGCGAGGATTTTTCCAAGCTCCACTCCCCACTGGTCGAAGGAATAGATGTCCCAGATGATGCCCTGCGTAAAGATCTTGTGCTCATACAGCGCCACGAGCTGGCCCAACACGGACGGCGTGAGCTTTTCGGCCATAATGGAGTTGGTCGGGCGGTTGCCCTCGAAAGTCTTGTGCGGGATCAAGCCGTCCGGCACGCCTTCGGCCGTGAGTGCCTCCTTCGTCTTACCGAAGGCCAGGGCCTCGGTCTGGGCAAAGAAGTTGGCCATGAGTTTGACGTGGTGGTCGCCGATGGGATTCTGCGACTTGCAGAAGCCGATAAAGTCGCACGGGATCAGTTTGGTTCCCTGGTGGATCAACTGGTAGAAGGCATGCTGTCCATTGGTGCCGGGCTCGCCCCAAATGATCGGGCCTGTCTGCCATTCCACCTTTTCACCGTTGCGGGTGATGTATTTCCCGTTCGACTCCATGTCGCCCTGCTGGAAGTAGGCGGCAAAACGGGACATGTACTGGTCGTACGGCAGGATCGCCTGCGACTCGGCCCCGAAGAAGTTGTTGTACCAGATACCGAGCAGCGCGAGAATTACCGGCATGTTTTCAGCCAACGGCGCCGTACGGAAATGGGTGTCCATCTTGTGGTAGCCATCCAACAGGTCCTGGTAGGTCTCCGGCCCGACAGCAATCATCAGCGGCAGGCCAATGGCGGACGTCAGCGAATAGCGGCCCCCGACCCAATCCCAGAACTCGAACATGTTTGCGGTGTCGATTCCGAATTCGGAAACCGCCGCGGCATTGGTGGAGAGCGCCACGAAATGCTTGGCGATGGCGGCTTCATCCTTGAGGGCTTCCAGGCACCAGGCGCGCGCCGTGTGCGCGTTGGTCATGGTTTCCTGCGTGGTGAAGGTCTTGGACGCCACGATGAACAGCGTTTCCTCGGCATCCAGTCCGCGCATCGCCTCGGCGATGTGCGTACCGTCGACATTGGAAACGAAAAGGACATTGAGATCGCGCTGAGTGTAGGGCTTGAGCGCCTCGTAGGCCATCACCGGCCCGAGGTCCGAGCCACCGATGCCGATATTGACGACGTTCTTGATCCGCTTTCCGGTGTGTCCGGTCCATTCGCCCGTTCGGACCTTATTCGAGAAGGCGGACATCTGGCCCAACACCGCATGCACGGCTGAAACCACATTTTCTCCATCCACCTCGATTACGGAATCCTTAGGCGAACGCAGGGCCACATGCAGGACGGCGCGGTTTTCGGTGACGTTGATCTTCATGCCGGTAAACATGGCTTCGATCCAGCCTTTCAGGTCGGCCGATTCGGCCAGATTGACCAGCAGGTCCATGGTTTCGGCGGTAATCCGGTTCTTCGCGTAATCCAGCCGCAGGTCGCCTGCTTGCAGGGTGAACCGGGCAGCGCGGCCGGAATCGGCAAAAAGGTCGCGCAGGTGACGGTCCTTCATCTCCGCATAATGCGTTTCCAAGGCCTTCCATTCTGAACGTTCGGTCAACTTCGTGGTCATAGTCTTCACTCCCTTTAAATCAGTTCGAGCGCCCGAAATTACAGGCATTGCAGGAGGGGGAAAATATAAAAACGATGGAATCTGCGGTTGAAAGCGATCTTGTTTTGAAACCGGCCCCCCGCTACTATGGATGGATTCGTTTTGCTAACTTTTGAGGTCATCTTGATGAATCACACGAAACACATGTCACTTCCATCCTGGCTCCTGTTGGGATGTTCGGTTCTTCTTTTTGGAGCTTCCTGCACCCAGGAGTACCCCGATCCGATCAGCGCTCCGCAGGAAAACGTTGGGATCGAGACGTCCGCCGCCGAAACGAATACCTCGGAAGCCGATCCCGCGAATACCGCGCCCTCCGTGACGGAAAAAACGGACTCGACCGAGGTTCAGGAACCGACGAAACCAACAACCCAAACGAAGGAGGCCAAACCCTCATTGGTCAAGAGCGACCTGGACGTGAAGAAAATCACCCGGACCGTGGCCTATTCCCTGCCGGTATTCCACCTCAATCAATTGCCCCTGAACAACGGCATTGCCACCAACGCCTTCAACCTGTTCATTGACTCGCTCGATCCCGCGCACTGCTATTTCCTGCAAGCCGACATCAATGACTTCAAAACCGACGCCTCCGATCTGCACAAGCAGCTGAAGAAGGGCGACGTCTCGTTTGCCTACAAGGTGTACGACGTGCTGCAAGAACGCCTCCGCAACCGCATGGATTTCGTGGAGAAGCAATTGAAGGAGGGGTTCGATACCAGCAAGGATGAAACCTTCCTTTGGGACCGCAAGGACGCCCCTTGGCCGAAAGACGAGGCCCAATGGAACGACCTGTGGCGCAAGCGACTGAAGAATGAATACATTGCACGCCTGGTATCGCAGCAACTCTATGCCGAGGAGACCAATGTCGTTGCCACCGCCACCAACGCCCCCACCATCACCAGCAACACCGTAGTGGAAGCCCAATCGGACGGAACCAACGCGACCACAACCGCCAGCAGCAAAAGCGACGACTATCTCGAAGACGCCACCCTCACGCCCGAGGAGTTCATTCTCGAACGCTACAAGCAATTCATGCTTACCATGGAGACCATGGACGAGGAAATGCTGATCCAACGCTACCTGACCGCCTTTACCCAGGTCTACGACCCGCACAGCGACTACATGTCGCCCAGCAGCGTGGAGGACTTCGACATCAACATGAAACTCTCGCTCGTCGGCATCGGGGCCATGCTTCGGCCGGAGGATGGAACGGCCCGCATCGTGCGGCTCATACCGGGCGGTCCCGCAGAGCGCGATGGCCGCCTAAAGGAAGGCGATAAGATTGTTGCCGTTGGCCAAGGGGATGAAGATCCCGTCAGCATCCTGCATTGGCCGCTCTACAAGGCGGTCCGGCTGATCCGCGGCGAAAAGGACTCCAAAGTGGTTCTCACCGTCATTCCCGCTTCGGACCGCAGCGGCACACGGACCAAGAAGATCGATCTCATCCGCGATGAGGTGAAGCTGGAGGAACAAGCGGCAAAGGGTGATGTCAAGACCATCAAACTGGCCGACGGGTCGGACCGGCGCATCGGCATCATCACCCTCCCCGACTTCTATGCCGATTTCAAGGCCACCAGCGACAACGAAGCCGACGCACGGCGGGCCTCCACGGACGTGCGCAACCTGATCCGGGAAGAGCTCAATGACGGAATTGACGGACTTATCCTCGACCTCCGCAACAATGGTGGAGGGTCGCTAGTCGAGGCCATTGAAACGGCAGGATTGTTCATCTCCTCCGGTCCGGTCGTCCAGGTCAAGGAGCGTAACGGCATCCAGGTGTTGCCGGATGCCGATCCCGAGATGGACTACGACGGCCCCATGATCGTGCTGGTTAACCACCTGAGCGCCTCCGCTTCCGAGATTCTCGCGGCGGCCCTGCAGGACTACAAGCGCGCCATTATTGTCGGCGACGGACAAACCCACGGAAAGGGCACCGTCCAGACCCTCATGCCGCTGGGCGACCGCAAGGGGTCGCTCAAGCTGACCACCGCCGGCTTCTACCGCATCAATGGCAAATCGACCCAGCTCAACGGCGTCACCCCCGACATTGTCATCCCCTCCTATCTCGATGTCATGGGACTTGGCGAGGATTCGCTGGAGCACGCCCTGCCGTCCGACACCGTCCGGCCCGCCATGTACCGATCGCAGGAAGGGCTTTCCGAGCTTATTCCTCTCCTCGCGGAGCAGTCGCGCGACCGGCTCGACAAGAACAAGGAGTTCCAGACCTTCCTCACCAAGCGCGAGCGCCTGAAGGAACGTTTCGACACCAAGACCGTCTCCCTCTCGCTAACCAACCGGCTGGCCGAAGCCGAAGCAGAAAAGGAACTCGATGAAATCCAGAGCGACGCCTTCGGGACCGATGGTGAAGACGGCGCGGACAAAAAGGACATGGTTCTAACCGAGGCGCTCAACATCATGTCCGATCTCATCGACCTCGAACACATGGGCCAAGGCAAGGAAGAATTGCTCGCACCCAACCTGAGTGCAAACGAATAGCGCCGGCGCGGACCATCCCAACACACAGACCTATGACCATTATGCCGAAAACCCAGTTCAGGATACTTCTTGCAACAGGTATTGTACTGGCGCTCGCCCCCCTTTGGGGAGTACTTGGCACCATAGCCATGATGGTCCATTCATTTGGACAGATGGGACACGCAGGCCCCGAGCAGGCGGAGCATCTAGCCAACACCATCGGCCAGTCGTTTTACTCCACGGCCATCGGGCTGGTGCTTGGCTTTATCGGCATCGCCGCCATCATCGTGTCCTGCATCTTCCTAAAACGGATTAAGCGGGAAGAAGCATATCCCAACCAAGCATAGAGCGTTACAGGGAAAACTGTACCCGCGATCCACTTATCTGATCTGGCTTTGGCGGTGGTGGATGATCGCCGATGCACAAGACGACGGAGACCCAACAGCACCGACGGGGTCTCGGCCCCCTCCCTACACATGATGTATCGGCCGCTACATTTCTTCAAATACTCTAGCCCGCAGCGTTTTCCCCGACGTTGTTGACGTAAAGCGTCTGAGTCGGGAAGGCAAACTCGATGCCCGCTTCATTATAGCGCTTGAGCAACGCCATGTTCAGCTTCTCGGCATGCGCCAGGAAATCCCAGTAGGCCGGCGGGTGGTACCAGTAGATCGCCAGAATGTTCAGCGAACAGTCGTTGAAATCGTTGAAAAAGACGCGCGGCGGAAACTCGGGATCCATCCCCTCGTGGTTGTCGAGAAGTTCCTTGAGAATATCGATCGCCAGTTGGACCTTTTCCGGCGGCGTGTCGTAGGTGATCGTCACATTCATGACCCGTTTGATGAAGGGCCGCTTGCCGATGTTCTGGATCATCTGGTTGGCCAGCTCTCCGTTGGGCACCGTAACCAAATGGCCGTCCAGCGTCCGGATGCGGGTGGAACGGAAACCGACTTCTTCAATCGTTCCATCGTGACCGCCCACCACGATGCGCTCTCCCAGCTCGAACGGCTTGTCGGCAAAGATGACCAACGATCCA